>JAGXHX010000088.1 GCA_024635955.1 Bacillota bacterium | reverse complement strand
TATCATTTATAGCTACATTTTCAGTATAGGTAACTTCATATCCACCATCAGCTTCTAATTTTTTTAAACCTGCATACGCTGCAGCATTCCAAGATCCATCACTTATAGGTCCTGGTAATAATAAAGCTACTTTTAATGTGCCAGTATCACTTTTAGCATTATCCGCTACCCCACATCCAGTTACAGTTCCTAATATTAGTACTACTAACATTAGACTAAATAATATTTTTTTCATCTTATACCTCACTTTCATTATTTTATATTTTCAAAACTTTTTCATATTGTGTTTTGTTTTTCACCTCCCTAATTGAAATGTGTTTAAATAATCTTCTAAGCAATATTCAGCTTATATATTATTAACAAAATATTGTTATTTAGCTTTATTTGTAAAGAATCTTATATTTTCTAATTCAACTTGCTAATATATGAATAATTTATTTATTAAAATGTTTTACAATTACTTAATCGTTTTATTATTATCATAATATATTAATATTTTTTCTTTGTCAATAAGAATTTATAAAGAATTTATAAAGAATTTTTTATCAGTATATTCTATATATATTTGCATTTTTCAATAATTATTGTATAATCTCCTGTACTACCTGCCTCAACAAGCATTTTATAAATAATTAATCATTTAACCTTTTATTTTTTATTAACTCATGATATAATTTAGTAGTTATTTATACTATTATTGGGAGGTGCTTAATGACTATTGGAAGCAGATTAAAAAGAATTAGAAGTGTTAAACATTTGAGATTAAAAGATGTAGCAGATGCCGCTGACATTTCCGTTTCTTACTTAAGTCAAATAGAAAATAATAAGGTTAATGCTTCAATATCTACTTTGCAAATATTGGCGAAAACATTGGGCATTCAAGTAGCTGATTTATTTATTCAACCAGTAAAAAGTGACTTTACTATAATTCGCAAAGATGAACGTAGGAATTATAAAGGTGCTGGAGGAATTACAGAAACGATTTTATCCTTTCAAGAAGATAGTGTATTAGAATCTACTATAATTGAATTCCCGCCCAAGTCTAGAATTAAAAGTAAAGCTAAACATGAAGGTGAAGAGTTTACATATGTAATTTCTGGTTCAATTAATGTATGGTTAGATGATCAATTTTACAATTTAGATGAAGGTGATATTATTTTTTATATTTCAAGTTTAGAACATACTTGGGAAAATAAAAAAAATAAAAAGGCTATTATTTTCGTTGTGAACACACCAAAAAGTTATTAAAATAAGCAATATACTATTTGCAATTATTTTTATTAATAATTATGTACAATACAAAAAGATTCTCTGATAAAATTTATTTTCAGAAAATCTTTTTTTATGTCCATTTTTTGCACTCCAAAATCATCTTAAGTCTTCCCAGTCATTTCAAAATACAGCTGTTCACAAAAAAATAAGGGAGCCGAAGCTCCCCTAACACATTTAAACTCTATTCACATACTTCAAATTTATCCAACCTGCACCGCTCTTTAATTTACCCCAACCATACTTTTCATCTACTATAGTATAGACCTGATTTTTACGAATACTTCCTCTTTTTTTATAATTAACTCCTGGACCTGTTCTATAATTCAAGAACCAAGCTGTAACTTTAACTAAATATCCAAGAGGTTTAACAGTTGGTTGAACTGGTTTAGAAACTGATGCAACAGATTTAACCACTACTGTATATATAGCTTTCTTAACATCATTTCTAAATCCATTCATAGTTAAACCAAACCTACTCCATATATGCTCCACATCACCATGATTAGATGCTACACCTCTCTTATGTCCCTCTGAATGACTTAATATAACACCATCTTTTAAAGGATCCAATTTATAATCCTTGCATAACTTTGCAAACAACTCAACAGCAGTCTTATAAGTAGCAAGTACATGAGCTTTCGTTTTAACTGGATCTAAATCTTTCCAGTTTGAACCACCTATATATTTAATAGTTGCAGGTTCTGTCATTTCTATGCCAATATGAGTGTTATTAGCTGCACCACCCGCATGCCAACCCCTCCTGTTCCATTCTAAACATTGAAGCACTGTTCCATCAGGACCAAGCACAGCGTGAACACATGCATTTACTCTAGCCTTGTTCCAAATTCTCTGAAATACATATGGGTTTGGCTGTGAACAGCCAACTGAATGTAACATTAATCCCTTAGGTGATATTTTCCTACCCACCTTATAACAATCTGATTGTGTACATAACATTTTTATAATTTTCATTTTATTACCTCCATTTAAAAAAGAGAGAAGAACTAATCTTCTCTCCTATACTTGTGTATCTTCTTGATTTTCTTTAGTATTTGTACTTTTTAAATAATTTAAAACTTCCTGTGCTTCTATAGCATTTTGAGTAAAACTGTTATTTTTCCACCAAGACCATATTGCTATTGTTAAGGTCCAGGTCGTAGAAACTAATAGTTCAATTTGAGAGTCTTCAATTGGTAGCGGACTTTTTCCAGCAACTGCCAGAAATTGATTTGTCAGAGCTACAACTAGTAACATTGTCCTCATTATTGTAAGTTTATCAATTTTATTAATATTTTTCATTTTTTCTCATCCTTTCTTATTTCAAACTTATTATGAACATTGCGAGTGAAGATATAAAACTAAATAATGCTGTTATGGCTAATAATTTAATTTGCCATTTCTTTGTTTCTGCCAGGGTTTCCGTTTCTCTAAGTTCCTTCTTTAGAGCAACATTTTCTTCAACTGCTTCAGTTTCATGTTTTTTGACTAACTTATCTAAAGAAGCTCTTAATCCTAAAAAGCCTTCTTTAAATACTGCTAATTCAGTCTTTGTCTCACTCATATTCTCTACCAGAACATTTACTTTCTTTTCTATACCAAGTATCGCTCTTCCACATTCTTTATTCTCTGTTACTTCACACATTTATCGTCTCCTTTCCTATGCTGTTCTTTTCCACATATAGCAGGTTATATATGGTTGTAAGTTATTGTGGGCTCCACCACCTCCTGCATTTTGGTTGGTGGCTGTCGTGGCAGTTACCCAAACATTTTGTGCATAATCACTATTCGTTCCAACAAAGGACATACACCTCCAAGAACTCTGTGAACCCGATGCATATGTAGTAGTTCTACTAGTAGCTAAGTGTCCATGAGAGTTTTGTGTGTGGGTATGGACTGGCATTTCAGTTGAAGTTAAAGTATGTTTTGATGCACCACCTGTCTTTTCAACTGTATTGAAGTTACTATCACTTGTGTTCACTCCAACAGGAACTCTGCCCACACCCCAAGCTACCCAACTTCCCCCTAGATAGGTTGAGGGATTAGTACCAACGGTATTCATAAGAATAGATCCTATAGGATAAAAACCAAGAAATATTTCCTGTAGGGATTGGCCCCTAAAATAAACTGGAGTATTATGGTTGAAATATTCTTTGCCAAAATCAAAGATAGGAACACCTGAGGCAACTAAAACTATTACTGCTACTCCACTCGTGTATATCTTGTCATAAGCTACCACCTGGAACTCAAAGGATTTAAGATAATCAAAACTTGCTTCTACCCCACCAGGTGCTAGTATTATGTTTTCTGCACTAAAGGTATTCCCTGAAATTGTAGGCGCAGCAAATGTGTAGTAGGCACTCCAGGTTGTTGTTCCATATTCCCTATAGCGATACTTAACAGTTAGAGTGTTACTTTGCACTCCAAAACTAACATTAAAATAGTTTCCAGAATAGTTTATCTTGACCTTACTATCAGTTACTGTATTTCTTACTAGAATTGGATTTATAGTAAGCTTTACGTAATTAATTAGTTCTTTTGTATAGGCGACTGTATTACTTAAGGACCTACTGTCTATTGCTATTACATTAAAACTTCCTGATTCTACACCATTTAAAGTACTACTAATCTGATTCGAGGATTTTCCATCACCACAAGTTACACCAACACTTGAAATACTTGCACTATTTTTAGCTGATGCAGTTATGACAATATTTGCATTACTTGCATATTTAACTAACTTTGAACTATTTCCTGTTAGGGCTAAGGTTAATGAATTTGTATCTTGTATTACTGCCGATACATTTGGTTTGTTAGTTACCGGATTAACATTTGCATTAAAAAGACAGGACTTAGTTTCTATCAAGGTATCTCCCAAGTAGGTATCACAATAAAGCTTGCACACACCTATTGAAGAAGTTGGAATCTTAGCATAAAAGCTATTAGGTAATATCCAACCATAGGAGGTTTGAGTAGTCTTGGTTACTATTGTTCCAATTAAAGCATTTACCTCCCCTGATGGAAACTCAAAACGCAAAGTACTTGTATAAGCGCTATTGTATTTATTTATATTAATAGTAGATGCTTCCTCAATGTTTGCTGCAGTTGCTGTTGGAACTGATCCTCTTGGTATACTTGGTAGTACAATTGTAAAATCATTCCATCCACCACTAACTGGTGCATTAATTGTAAAGTAGCCACCTACCTGTAGTGACTTTGAACCATCTGTATTATGGTTAATCCAAATACCCGCAGTTCCATCATCAAACAACGTTGTATATGAGTTATATGTAATCTTTTGAGTTGATATAATTCCTTGATTAGCTGCAGCACCTAAATCATTTCTTACTGAGGCTGTAGCTGTTCCATAGGTTTCATAGCCGGTATTGGTCCTCCAGGCTTGAAGCCTTCTTCTGATCTTTGATTTATTCAAAACTGTGTCTTGTTGTAATAAATCTACCACTAGTCTATATTTCACATACTGATTAGTCGTACTATATGTTGGGCTTATATATGCCATTATTTACCCCCCTCACCCAATAAAAAAGACTCCGGTACCTTCACCGTAGTCTTCTAATCTACTCTTACTTCCTATAACCAGATATTTTTTAACATTTACATTTAAAGCCTCCACTCCTATGTTATTAGCTGAGAGCACCACCTCCGTATCCCTATTTACTGTTAACCCTGTATTACTTAAAAGTGAGGTCATCTCTTGTCCACTTTTAGAAATATTTACTCCATCATCATCAATGGTCACTAGTGTATTTTGAAGTTTACCAACTCCAGAGGTACTCAGGGTTTCTAAGCTTTGGATGGTAAACTGTATATTATTTCCATTAAGGTTAATACTAGATTCTAGCCCACTTAAGATATCTTGAAGCCCTCCTACCTTGCTAACATTTAAGGTGCCTGCTGTTATAAAGTCAGCTACTATTTGTCCATCATTAGTTATGGCAATTCCATAAGGACCGTTTATACCACTGGAGGAATATCCAAGTCCAGATAAATTCCACCTCCATACATGACTTGTCGTTTCGGGATCATCAGTATCCATAATATATAGCTCACTTTGTGTCTTATAGATATATCCTCCCATTGCCGAGGTTATGAGTTCAGTAGCCTTATCTTTCGCTTCCGTTAAAATACTTCCAGGTAACTCATCAATTTTCTTATTTACCTCGTTAATTACTTTTGTTGTTGAGCTTAATAAATTTGGTTTCAAGTTACCTATTTCATAAAACTCTATCCTATCTAACAAAACATTATATATTTTTTTGATGCACCTGGTGGTATATACCTCCCCATAAAGTTCAACTGAAATTGTGTCACCCAGCTCCACTTTTTCTATACTCGAATACCTTGCCTTATACTCTTCCACTTGAGATAATTCCACCCAGTCCACCTTAATATTAATTAGTGGCTGGTCTAGATGATACTCGGAAAATATGAGTTCAGCTCTTCGTCTTAACTCCTCATAAGCCTCCTCTAAGGTGCCATATGCTGCTTCATTTTCAGGATCAACTTTAATATCAGAATATTCTACCTTAATGATTTTAGGTTCTTGGTATTCATTAATCCTTGAGCTATCTACATAAATTTCAGGTAATAGCAGCTTATTGTTACCCACCGGAATCGCCCTAGTTACAAGGCTTGTGCTTACTGTTGATATGTTTATAGTATTGATGTTCTTTCCAAGGCATATTTTGACATTTTTATTGTATCCTATCCGGTTTAATAGTCTAATTTTGTAGTTGTCTCTCTCGAGCTCTCCACCATATATTTTGATTAGCGAGTTTTCACCATCTCCTAAAATTGCTTCTATAGGATTAATCATTTCAAAGATAGGACTAGCTAAATTTGTGATATCACTATAGGCTTCAAAAGTAGTTGGTGTTTCTGTATTTGCTAAAATTTGTTCCAAAGCTATCAGTGGATTTACTCCAGGTGAAGATGAATAAATAATAAAATTATCTAGGAGATCATAAAAAATATGGAGGGCATAAACTGTAATTCTGGTTAAAGTTTTTTCAGTCTGCTTGATTCTAAAAAGTTGTAATTCACCATCACCAACATCTACCTTGATAATATTTTCTTCTATTATATAGTCAGCTAAATTGCCTCTTAAGGGATACTCTATACTAAGACTATATTCACCATTAAGTACTTCTGTTACCTTTGCACTTATAGCATCCTTTAATATTCCATATCCATTGTTATTAAATTCTGTTGTATTTTTATCATAGATGTACATTTTCTCTCCTTTATATTTATGTAGTAATTTTACATACTATCTTTTAGCAATTGATTATTAGGACAGGGTTTAATATAATGTAGATATTATGTTATTTAGAAAGTGAGTTACCATGAATTATTATGATGAACTAGAAGTTAGTACCAAAGCCTCTACTGATGTGATTAAAGCTGCGTACAAAGCTCAGGCAAAAAAATATCACCCAGATATTTATAAAGGTGATCCTAGATTCTCATCTGAAAAATTAAAGAACTTAAATTGTGCTTATGAAGTACTAACTAATTCTAATAAACGAGAAGAATATGACTACTTAAATAAAATTAATGAAAACACACATAACACAAATACAAGCGAACCTCAAAATACACATAGTGATTCTTATGATACAACTCGCTCAAAATCAAACGATAATTTCTCTCAAAGCAAAAAATCTAATGTTGAGAATGACAAAGATCTTGATAATTTTTTAAAAAATGTTTTTATCGTGATTTTAATTGTTATATTTTTTGTTATTCCAATTATTGTAGGCCTATCAAATCAGTAATTATATAAATGCTAAACGATATTTAATCGTAAAATTTGAAATATTTCCCAGATATTCTATTTCATTAATACCTGGAACTAGCAAAGGAAAATCATAGAGCATTTTATTACTGGTATTGTTACCTTCCTCATCAGTTATAATCTTCCATTTTGAATCAAGAATATATTTACCTTCTATCCCATAAAGATAGAAGGTTTTGTTATTTATATTGACCTGAACATCACCTGATCCAGTTATTTCTATAACCGGCTCCATCTGTGCTGTGGCTCCTGATATATTTAAGGTAGTCGGGTTATCTTCAACCATAAAGGTATATTCTGTAATAGATTCAGATATAGGCTGGCATTCAAACTGTATTAGAAAAGATCTATAGAAACCAATCACCTTTTCTAAACTAATACTATTAACAATTACTGCCTCCCACCGTCTTTCATTATCAAAACTTAATTTTCCAGACCCATCTAACCAGGCAAGTATTTCATCTTGATTGGTAACACCCTTATTAAAGTGACACTCCACGGGTATTATAAAACTCTCATAAGTACCCTGATCAATTGTTAGAAAACCACTTCTTCCAGGAATAACAAGTTTTTCAATATTTCTTTTCCCTTTAGAGATAGTTGGAGTTTTTGAAACTACTAAACCCATCTCCTCACTAGATATATTTTTCCAATAAAACATCTACTTGATACCTCCAGCCAACAAGGCATTTCTTCTATAGAATTCTGCCTCCTCCATAAATGCTTCCACATCAGTTTTCCTCTCGTTTATAAAGTTCTCTATTTGTAATATTAGTGGATTACTATTTGCTGTTGGGTTAATAATTGGATTTACTGAAGCTATTACTTCACTATTTAATATTCCCATAGCATTATTTACTGCTCCTAAACTATCTTCAATACCAGCTGCAATTCCTAGACCTAAATTTAATCCAACTTCTTTTTTCATTACTTTTGATGGTGAGGCTATTCCAAATAGTTTTTTTATAAACTTCATAATATCTCCCACCCAACCAGTAATTTTATTTTTGATCCAGACAAAAGAGCCTTTGATACCTTCCCATATTCCTTCCACTAAGGCAATTCCTGTTTTTTGTATAGAGTTCATTCCGGCCATTACCCCTTTAACAATTGCGACTATTAGTTTTGGCATATAGCTTAATAAGGTTGGAAGGTTAGTTATAATACCTTTTGCTAAAGCAATAATAATTGCTAATGCTGCAATTATAAGTTGTGGTGTTAATTTAATTAAGGCTGTTACAATCTTTTCTATTATCATTGGCATTTTTTCAACCAACATTGGAATAGAAGCTACAATCCCCTCAATCAAGGCAATTAAAATCTCAACTCCTGTTTCTATAATCAAATCAATGTTGTCTAATAATAAAGTAACTATATCTATTAACACCGCTATTAATTGAGGTATTATCTCTGGTAAAGCCTCAACTACTCCCTTAACTAAAGCAACTAATAGATCAATTCCAGCCTGTATAATATTAGCTAAGTTATTAACTAAGAAGTCAGCTATGGTTTTAATTAAGGTGGTTACCATTTCCATTATTGCTTGTGTATTAGAAGTTATGGCACCTATAAAGCCCATGAGTAAATCACCAGCTGCAGTTATGAGTAAAGGTATGAAAATAGGGACTGCATTAACTATGCTAGTAATTAACGAATTAATTATTGGTATAATAAATTCTATTAGTTGAGGTAACATTTCATTTAATTGACTACCAATATTATCCATCAAGCCACTAATAATACCACTAATTTGTTCTATATCTCCTGCTTGCACTCCATCAGATAAGATTGATGTAATACTAACCATTGCTTCATTTAAGGGTTTAATTAAGTTTGTAATAGCAGGTAATAGGCCTTTACCAATTGAAGCTGACAAGGATTCAAAATTTAATGATAATATTCTTTGTTGGTTTGCTAAGCTATCACTTGTTTTGGCAAAGTCACCTTGTGCATCTGCAGTTACTTGCATTAAGTAATTATATCTAAGTGATACCTTCTCTGCTTCTGTCATCGATTTGTAACTTTTTGTAATTCCATTAGCTAAAGCATAAGCCTCTAAATTAGCTACACTCATATTTATACCCAGTTGTTTTAAAGGTTCTGTTTCTCCACTTATTCCAGATCTTAACTTATTAAAAGCATCTTCACCATCGAGGTTATAAAAAGAGGCTAAATCTCCTGCTAGTCCTGTTATTTTCATACTCATATCAGAAACTTCTGGACCTGTGAGTCCCATTGATTTTAGTATGGCTCCCATAGTTCCAGTATATTTTTTAGCTGCTAATTCACTAAGTCCAAAGGAGCCTGCAGCAGATAAAGCAAATTTATTAATCGTATCAGCACCCTCTCCAAAGGTGGTATCTATAACATTTTCAACTTCCCCTAAATTAGATGCTAGCTCCACACCTTTTTTAATGAAATCCACTATAGAACTAATAATCTTACCAATAGCTGAGGCTATTGCTTTAATACCTGAGATTAGTGCTTCAGAAATAAGGTTAGCTTTTAAAACATCACCAAATACAGAAGTTTGCTTTGTTCCCTTTTTTTGTGATTCTGTTAAATCCTCTGTTTCTTTTTCTAGCTTATTAGTATCACCTGTTGTATTTTTTAGCTGGCCTTCTAAACCTTTTAAAGATTGTTCACTCTTTGCAATTTCTCTTGTTAAGGATCTGTATTGTTCTTCAGTAATTTTACCTTTTGAAAACTCCTCGTCAGCTTGTCTTTGTGCTTCCTTTAAGGTACTTAATTTTTCTGAAGTTTCTTTTATGGCTTTTGATAATAACTCTTGTTTTTGAGCCATAAGAACTATATTAGCAGGATCTAGTTTAAGAAGTTTATCAACTTGTTTTAATTCAAAACTAACACTACTAATATTTTTATTTACATCTTTTAAAGCTTCATTTAAACCTTTAGTGTTACCATCAATTTCAATGGTTATGCCTTTGATTAATGCCATAATTTCACCTCCTTAAAAAAATGTATCTATATCTTTTTGTGTGGCATCTTTTTCATCAGGAGTAATACTACTAAATAAAATATTAATTAAACTAACAAAGCTTATCTCTTTTAACTCTTCAAAATTAAAGTTTAATCTCTTAGCTAAGGCTAGTAATTCATACATATTTAACTCTTCTCCTTCTGAATTACTCTTTGTTAGATACTCTCCCACGAAAGGTACTCATGGCAAGTTCCATTACCTCTTTAATCCATTCTGTATTATTGAATAAATTATCTATTTCTTCTAGCCAATTCTCATAAGGCTTAAAGTCCTTCTTATATTCAGTTATCATAGTATAAGCAATCTTTAAAGCCATCTCTAAAATATCACTAAGTTCATTAAGCCAAGCTTCATCCTGTTGGTTTTTAGGCAATTTGCTTATCTCTTTATTTTTAGTATTTAATTTTCCAATGTCTTTTAATAAATCTGTCCCATAATCACTTTTATATTTAAAAGGTGTAAAAGCACTAGATTTCATATTGTATTCGTTTGAGCCTATCTTTATCGTTTTTATCATTTCTCCTCCTTAATAAATTTGGCACTCCTTTAATAAAGAGTGCCTTTTTGTTTCCTATTAAATTATTAGTACTTCTGTATATACTGTAGTAAAGAAACTGTTATATGCCGTTTCATTAGTATCACCTAGCACCAGAGAAACTTTAACTTTCTTATCACTTACTCTTGGTGCAACAATAAGTGAGAGTTTATCTGTACTTGGAGTAATACCTTTTTCTTTAGTAGCAGCATCTTGGTTTGGTCTTGCACAGGTGCAGTTATATAACCAGGTCTTTCTACCTTTAGTGTCTCCTTGTACTTCAAAACATAAGGCAAAGGCACTAGTTGCAGCATCAGCACTTTCTATTAAGGCCTCATTATCATCAACTGTCATTCCAAGTATGTCTAACATGAAGGCTTCAGGTATTAAGGCAATTTCTAAATCACCTGTATATCCTTGATTATTTGCTTGAGTAAAGTATAGAGAGTCAACAGCATAAAATTCTGCTGTATCTCCTGCTGGCGCTAGAGCTATGTTTACAGCTCCAGGTATTGGAACTGGTGTTGCATAGGTTTCAACACCACCGCTTATGGTGATCTTGGAATACTTAACATTCCTAAGACCAAATTTAACTTTATTTGACATGTTGTCTCCTTTCTTTGGTTAAATGTAGTAGGTTATCTGATATATTTCTTCAGTATCTATATAGCTTTCTGTCTTATCCCAGGGTAAATGATTATCATTAAAGAGCTCTTCCAAAGTAGCTTCTATGACTTTATCCTTCTTATCTGTAATGAGGTCCACAATATATTGTTTGTTTTTATAGAAGATCTTATCATCAGCCTTGAACTGCTCAGCTTGGTCATTTCTATATAGAATAAAAGGTGGCTCTACAATTACCTCCTCATTATTTATGAAGTGATCATAAGCTACTGGAATACTAAGGGCCCCAAGCAATTGATATAATTTTTCTTCCTCCATTAGCTACCTCCTTTACCAATAACCTCTTCAGCCTTCTCTATAAATTCATCTTTGACTCTTCTTTCCACTGGTTCAATATGAGGAAAGCCTCTAGTTCTTCCACCATTTCTTTTTGCATGCCCATACTCAAGAAGATGAGTCAACCTATAATACTTGCCATTATGTACCGTAATATTAATATACCCATCACCCTTTACCACCTTCTTCTTCCAACCTTTTCTATAATTACCTGTATTTTTAGGACCTGATGCTTTAAGAGTTGTGACTGCTTCATCACCAAGCTTTACTGCCGCCTCTTCAATACCCTGTGTAACCGCCTCCGTATATTCTACTAATAGTTTATTAATTCCTTCTATTTCATCTCCCATATCCTTTGACTCCTTTTAATCACTAGCCTTTATTTCACTACAAAGTAGCACTAACATAATATTTTGCTCATTAGGATTTAAGATAGCTTCAATTTTAAAAATCCTATCCTTAAAAGAAATCCTCATTTTAGAATCAATTTCCTTAAGATATCTGATCGTTATTTTGTTACTAACTTCTGACATCATACCAAGTGGTGAAAGATATTCTTTTCCAGTTAATACTTCAATACTACCCCAGACAGTTTTAATACTTTTATATATCTTTTTTTCAACACCAATATTATTTTTACTAACCTCATATCTTAAAATATTAAGTCTGTGTCTAAGTGGTCCAATCTTCATTACCAGGACTCCCTTCTATAGGGTGCAAGAAAAATCTTTAGTGTCTCCATTAGCTCAATAATACTTAGTTCATTTCTTTTTTCATAAAATTCTGCAATTGAGTAGAACATAGCCTGATTTACAGTTTCAGGAATAACTTCAAATTCTGATATAGGAAAACGGAGAATACCTGTTATGATATCCTCCGCTGCTAGTATATAGCTATTAATAAGAGCATCTTCGTCATTGGACTCGACTCTTAACCATTCTTTAGTTTTTTCAAGTGTAACGCTCAAGGCTCTTAATCTCCTTTACTATTCATTTTTCATTAGACCTGCAGTTTTAAGTTTACTTAGTAATTCATTAAAATCTAAGACTAAACCAGCTATGGTTGAAGCTGTACTATCCACCTTATTTTCTGAAGGTTTTATTTCTATACCTTCAAAGGTTAATTTACCAGGATCAACAATAGCTAGCTCACCTTCAATTACAGTTCTTTCTCCACCCTGCTCAGTATAATTGGCAATATTACTCATTACACTTACCTACGCTTTCTGTTGAAGTACTTTTATTGCTTCTGGAAGAATCAACTTTCCATCAACTCTTTGACTTGCTTTAAAGCCTACCTGACCTGTTGGTGCATATAGTTCATTTAGTCTTTGGAAGGATCTTCCTTGACGATCTGCAACCCAGTAATATCCAAAATCACCAAAGGCAATTGTCTTTGCACCAGCAGTAATAATTGGCACGTAGGCTGAAGTTTTAACAGGACGGTTTAGTATTGTATCTGGTTGGCCTGCTGTAAGAGAAGGCTGCCATAGATACTGTCCATTTCCATCTTTTAATTTTCTAATGGCCTTCACAGTTGCATCATTCATAACAAAGATAGCATTTTTTCTATAGGAAGATTTCAAGCTATAGAAGAGATCTATTATTTCATCAGCTGTTATAGTGGTAGCTGTTCCAGTAGTAATACCTAGCTCAGCTCCACCTGTGGCATTAAATATTCCTGTAGGTTTACCAGTTCCATTTCCAATAAAGAAAGCTTCTTCCTCTTTGGCTCCAATCCTTCTTCCAAACTCCTTAGCAATATATGTTTCAAGATTAAATACACTATCGTTTAATAGTTCCTCAGAAACTTTAATCATAGTAGCCAGCTTATATGCCCCAATTGAAACCTGACCAAAGACGTCATCTGATTCAGGAATTGCACCTTCTTCATCCACCCAGGAAGCTGTACCTTTAGTAGCAACCACTGGTATCTTTCTATCACCTGAAGAAGTTGTAATGACTTTAGCTAACTGCCGGAAGATATTTTCTTCTTCCAAAGCTTCAATCAAGGTAGCCTCAAATTCATCTGGCACTAGATAACCTCCTTCAGAATCTGTTCCAATTTGGAGTGCATTTTGTATATCATAGCTATTTTTGTTGCGCATGGCTTTCCAGAAAGCCTTATGATAAACCTTTCCTGCTCTACCATTTTTTTCTTCCTCAATACCATCAGTTGGCTTACTTTTGATTGGTTGATTAATAGGTTTTGAAAGTTCCATATCTAAAGCTTCTTGTCTTTCAAGACGGTTGATATCCTTTCCAAGATTAACTACCTCTTCCTCCATTTTTTCATAGATAGCAGTATCTTCATTTGAGATAAGTCCATCTTCACCTCTTTTACTGTCTAAAAAATTCTTTGCCTTATCCCAGGCCTTAGCTCTTTTTTCTCTTAGTTCTAAAATTTTATTCATACTTTCCTCCTTATATTCTTAAGAGGTCTAGCCTCTTGTCTAGTATCCCAATATCCATTCCTAACTTTGGTTTATCCCTGGGCAGCTTATTTAAAATATTGCTCATCATCATCTGATTACTGTAACTTGCTCCTATACTTAAAGCAGCATCACCTTCACCTGAAAATAGGATCTCATCAGCAAAATTTAGCTCGACTGCTTTTCTAGCATTAAACCAGGTTTCACTATTCATTAAATTTGATAACTTTGTTCTAGACAGTCCAGTCTTGTTTTCATAAGCATTAAGAATACTCTCTTTAACTTCCCCCAACATTGCTTTAGCTCTTTCCATATCTCCCTCATTTCCAAAGGCCATTGTCATGGGATTATGTATCATCAGTAATCCCGTCGGTGAGATCTGCACCTTGGTGCCAGCCATAGCAATAACAGAAGCTGCACTAGCTGCAATACCATCAATTTTTACAGTAACACTCCCCTTATATTCCTTCAGCATGTTATATATCTGGCTTGCAGCTATAACATCCCCTCCTGGAGAATTGATCCAAACTGTAATATCTCCCTTTCCAGATAATAGCTCAGACTTGAAAGCCTTTGGTGTTACCTCATCCCCATACCAAGACTCTTCAGCAATGGCTCCTTCTAGGTAGAGGGTTCTTTCCTCACCATTTTCTAACCAGTTCCAGAATTTTTTCATTTCACCTTATCCCTCCTATTCCTTACTTGTATTTTTTGCCCAGGCACCAGCATTAGAAATATCTATCATGTTTCCATTTACTAGATATTTATCTCCACCACTACCATTTGGCAACTTGTTCATATCTTCTAGCTCCCTAATATCATCAGCAGATAACCAACCATTTTGACGAGCTACTGCATAGCCTGCCATTCTACTTTGGTAATCACCACGCAGTAATCCATTAACATTGAACTTAATAAAGTATTCCTTTTTCTCAAGTGTTGAAAGAAGTGCTCTGTTTATTGCTTGCTCCCATCTAACTACCCAAGGATCTAAGGTATACATAACAAATTCTAATGATTGTTGCTCAATATTTGAAAAACTTGATTTTTCCAGATCACCAATCATATGAGGTGGTACTCTAAATATCCTGGCTATTTCATTTAATTGAAACTTTCTAGTTTCTAAAAACTGAGCTTGTTCTGGTGGTATGCCAATACTTTGGAACTTCATACCTTCCTCTAGCACCGCTACCTTGTGAGCATTGCCACTCCCTTGATAGACTGAGTTCCAGCTTTCTCTTATTCTTGCTGGATCCTTTACCACTCCAGGGTGCTCCAAGACTCCTCCAGGATTTGCACCATTAGAAAAGAACTTAGCTCCATATTCTTCTGTAGCTATCGCCATACCAATTGCGTTCTTAGCCATAGCTATTGGTGAATATCCCACCAATCCATCAAAGCCAAGGCCTGGGATATGAAGTACCTCTTCACTTCTAAGTTGGAATATTAATCCTTCCTTGTTGTATTGGTAGATTAGGTTACCTTTTTCTGTTCGATCAACTATCATCTTATCTGGTAGCAGTGGGTAGAGTGCTATCACCTTTCCTCTTCCATCTCTAATGATCTGAGCATAGGCATTTCCATATAACAAAAGATGACCCATCAGTGTCTCTCTAAACACAAATGAGGTCATCTCAGGGTTTGGTTCATTATGTAGTATATGATAAAGATTATGATCTAGTGCTTTTTCTTTTCCATTATCAGTGTACTTATATGTATGAAGTGGTAGTGCTGCTATTGCTTCTGCTAGTACTCTAACACAGGCATAGACTGCTGTGGTTTGTATTGCCGTTCGCTCATTGACCACCTTACCACTTGAGGTACTGCCAAAAAAGAAACTATAGTTATTCCCACTTAGACTATTTATTGGCCCAGCTCTAGTATTTAAATATTTAGTTAAAAATGGTATTTTCAATGATTCACCTCCTATTTTTGGGTATGAAAAAAGCACCTCACAAGAGATGCTTTCGATTATTATTTATTATTTCATGATAGACTTATAAATTTATTCATAATCGTTATCGTTATCGTTATCGTTATCAAAATAATTATCGTTAGAATTACTTTGATTAATTAGAGCTTTACCACCAATAAAAACAATTGCAGCAAGAAGAGTTCCTCCTGCAATAATTACCACATTTTTTGCCATATCTAATAAGAATTTTTTATTTATGATATCATGTTGAATTTCTTTATCTCTACACTCAAACAACTTATCTATATAATACTTTTTCTCCTCAAAAGAAATTTCTTCTTTATTTAATTGGTCTTCAAGAATTCTTCTTAAGTCGTTGAACATATTATGAATGTCTTTTTGGTTTTCATTATTTGCATCTAAAGTTGATTTATAATTGGCCTCAAAATTATTTAAAACATCCTTGGCAAAAAGTCTGAATTCTGGAAATTTATCAATGATTTTCATCATCACTTCTTTATCCATATCTGGCATCATTCCAGAAAATTTAATGATTTTATCCTTTGATAAGTTACGCCATGAATCTATGCCAAGTTGCTTCATTATTTGTAATTCATCTTTATATTTCATAAAAACCTCCATTACATTCATTTTCTTTTAATTGTATACTATTGAATGCATTTATTCAATTGACAACTATCAAATAAATAATATACCTCTGTCTTCGTAAACACTATCCCTATTCTCATTCCTTATAGCTCTATCGAGAGCCATTATTAAAGCAACAGCACCATCAATTCGTTCTGTGCTTTTTTCTTTGTCTGGCTTTATATTACCAGCTGGATCATTTCGCACATATATATTATCCATCATCCATCTTAGGACCGGATTTCCACTATGAATTAACTTCTTTTCTAATGTTAACTTCATAAGTTCTTTAGTAGGTGGTGACATATCCTTATATCCCTGACCAAAAGCTACTACAGTAAATCCCATACCCTCTAAGTTCTGTACCATCTGCACAGCACCCCAACGGTCAAAAGCAATCTCCTTTATGTTATATTTCTCCCCAAGCTCTTCTATAAAAGTTTCTATGAACCCATAATGCACTACGTTACCTTCAGTAGTTTTTATATATCCCTGCTTTTCCCAAATATCATAAGGCACATGATCACGTCTTACTCTAGTTTTCATATTCTCCTCAGGTATCCAAAAATATGGTAGGACTATATATTTCTCTGTATCATTTCTCGGTGGAAATACTAGCACAAAGGCAGTAATATCTATTGAACTAGAAAGGTCTAGACCTCCATAACATTCCCTACCTTTAAGCTCCTCTAAATTAATAGAATCATCACAAGCATCCCACTTTTCCATTTGCATCCAACGTATTGATTGCTTAACCCATTGATTAAGACGAAGTTGTCTAAAGATATTTTCCTCAGCTGCATTTTCCTTTGCACTGTTATGTGCATTTCTCACTTTTTCAATATCAATTGTATGATTAAGCGAGGGATTAGCTATAAACCAATTTTTCTCATCACCCCAGTCTGCATTATCATCAATTCCATATATAACAGGATAATAAGTAGAATCAATTTTTCTACCTTCTAAAATATCTGTAGCCTTTTGATGTTGTTCATAACAGATTGAATTTCTATCTGTTCCTGCAGTGGTTATTAAAAAAAATAGTGGTTGTGTTCTTGCATCCCCTGAGCCCTTAGTCATAACATCAAATAGATCTCTATTAGGTTGAGCATGAAGTTCATCAAAGACTACAGCATGAACATTTAATCCATGCTTTGTATAAGCTTCAGCTGAGAGTACCTGATAAAAACTATTGGTCGGTTTATATACCAGCCTCTTAATAGACATCACCGGCTTTATTCTTTTTTTAAGTGCTGGACATTGGTCCACCATATCTACAGCTACATCAAAAACTATCGAGGCTTGTTGTCTATCTGAGGCACAGCCATAAACTTCAGCTCCCCATTCACCATCACCACAAGTCATAAGTAGTGCAACTGCAGCAGCTAACTCACTCTTACCATTCTTCTTTGGTATTTCTATATAGGCTGTGTTGTATTTCCTATATCCATTTTCCTTAACAGTTCCAAAAATATCTCCAATTATTTTGTTTTGCCAGGGAAGGAGATCAAAAGGAACTCCTCGCCACTGGCCCTTTGTATGTTTAAGATTATTTATAAAGTCTATGGCATGTTTTGCCTTACTTTCATCAAACATGCTTGCCACCACTTTTTTGTAGTAGGAATTCCATAGGATCATCACCCTGACTATTTTTATCTGCAATAATTCTACTTCTTGAAGAAGGAGTTAATCCAAACTGTTCACAAAAGCGGTTCATAATTTTAAGATAGGACTGGGCAATAGATACTTGTGGTACCTGTTGCCAGTAACCAGATGGTGTCTTTACAATGGTTCCATGCTTCGTTATAAACTCCTCAGCTTCCTTCCACCTGGCATAGGCCTGACAATAACCTGCAAAGGCAGCCATATCAACTTGAGTTAATATTCCAAGTGTCTCTAATTCTTTAGAGGAGCGTTTCCATTCCTTTTTAGCTTCTGGCTCCAGCCAGGTAGGACATTTAGGTGCTATCTTTTCAGGTTGAGGTTCAAAGAAGTTCAGTTCTCGTTTTCCAGGATTGCCTTCAAGCTTTTTAAGGACAGTCGGTTTTGGCTTCCTTCCTCTTTCAGCCATCGGCATCACCTCCATTATGTTCACAAGAAAATGAGCCTGTAATACTACAAGCTCATAACCTTTTAATTATCCTTAACCTTTTATCCCTTTATAGTTATAGTTGCCTTTTTTAATCTCACTAATTTCTGCTTCAACTGCTTCCTTGTAGTCTGGTTCCTCTTCTTCTTTTTTTGAACACTCCATACAAAGGCAAGCTGTATTGAACCTCGACATAATCCTACCATTTTTTAAACTTCCACCACAGCGGTCACAATATTC
>JAGXHX010000087.1 GCA_024635955.1 Bacillota bacterium | reverse complement strand
ATTCTCATATTAAAGCTTCTAAGACCTGCCTCAATATGTGCCAATTTAATATAAAGCTTACTAGCGATATGGCTCCGGCTAAAGTAGAATTTGTATCACCATATACTAAAATCCAATCCAGCTTTTCTTTTAGTGCTATTTTTTCTATCATTTATCCAGTCATTGCACCATGACTTTTTCCGCCAATTCCTAAAAAATAATCAGGTTTTGGTATTTTCATCTCATCAAAAAATATATCACTCTTTTTTGAATCGTAATGCTGCCATGTATGAACGATGATTTCAGTGATTGGTAGATTTTCGCTATCCACTAAACCCAAATCACTATTCACTTGTGCGATAGCACGGCTAACACTTCCAGCTTTTATAAACTCTGGTCTCCGCGCCTAGTACCGTTAATATCTTCATTTTGCATACTTTAATACATTTTCTATTATATATTCAACATCTTCATCAGATAGATCTGGATAAATTGGAAGGGACAAGGATTGTTCAAAAACTTTATTTGCTACAGAATAATTTTCATTAATATAATCATACTTTTCTCTATAATATGTAAGTTTATGTATTGGTGTGAAATGCACAGATGTGCCAATTCCATTTTCTTTTAATATTGAGTATAGTTCATCCCTATTATTTACTTTAATTACATACAAGTGATATGAAGTTGTCCTATCATCTTTAATTCTCACTCTATCTATTCTACCATCAAAAGCATAGTCATAACTATCTGCAATAGATTTACGTTTATCCTTCATATCATGTAGTTTTTTTAATTGAACAATACCTAGTGCTGCATTTAAGTCTGTAGAGTTATATTTATTCCCATTGTCTACAACATCATATCTCCAATCACCTCCACTATGTCTATCCCAAACATCTCTGCTTATTCCATGAAGACGATTAATCATAATATTTTTTGAATAATCATTATTATTTGTAGTAGCCATTCCACCTTCACCGGTAGAAAGTGTTTTAGTTGCATAAAAACTAAAGCATGTTATATCGGTACCATCTAAATTACCAATCAAATTACCTTTATATGTACTAGGTAATGCATGAGCTGCATCTTCAATAATTTTTAAATTATATTTACTCGCTATCATATAGATTTCATCCATATCACAAGGTTGTCCACCAAAATGCACAGGGATAATTGCTTTTGTCTTACTGGTGATTAATTCTTCTATTTTTGATATATCAATATTATGTGTAGATTCTTCAATATCACATAAAACAGGTATAGCATTAAAATAAGTAACAACTTCAGCAGTAGCTACAAATGTATTTGTCGGTACTATAACTTCATCACCTTGATTCAGTCCAATTGCTTTAAGCGACAAATGTAGAGCAGCTGTAGCACTATTTAGCATGACTGCTTTTTCAGAACCAATATACTCATTAAATTTATTTTCAAATTCAATAACTTTTGGTCCCATTGTTAACCATCCAGAACTAATGGCACTAGACACTGCATCAAGTTCTTCTTTAGTTGTGTGTGTTTTATGAAATGCAATATTCATTATTATCTCCCCAAATTATTTTATTTTTAGATATCTGTATACTTATATATCTGTAGATTAACTTTTTATATTCAATATTATCATATTCATTTATATTTTTAACATAATTTTTGTGACTTTCACCTTGGGAGTGATAATAATTCACCCACCTTTTGTATGAATACTTTTTGCATCTGAAATATATAATATTTTCATTATCTCTCCACTAATTTATTTATCTCTTGATATTCAGCGTCTAGCCTTTCATCCCAAGTCCATAACTTTGCTTTTTCTGTATATTTAATATTTTGAATAATTTTATCTTGTAAATTGATATCTTCTAAAACTCTTACTACATCTTTTGCTACATTATCATATAAATTATCATTTACATCATATATAAAACCATTTTCATTATGCTTAATCCATGAAGATGTATCCCCATTATTTAAAGTAAATATAATCTTATTTTCTCGAATAGCTTCTAGTAAAGGATTTCCGACATTAGATAAATCATATGTAGAAAAACAAATACTACATTTACTAATAATATTATCCAATTCATCATGTTTTATGGCTCCATGAAAAATAATATTTTTATCTAAATCCAATTCTTTTGTCATTTTTTTCAACCTGATTAATTCATCACCATCACCTATAACATTATACTTAAAATCAGTTATCCCAAATGTTTTCACTAAAATAGCGATGATATTAATTACTCTATCTACTCTTTTCCAAGATGCCATTCTACATACAGTATAAGAAGACAAAATGTCATTCGAGCTTTTTGTACTATGTTTTTCTACTCCATTTACAAAAAAGTTTAAATTATTCAAATTTTTTGAATTAATTTGTTCCAGTGCTTTATCCCCTTGTGTTCCATCGTTTGTAATAATTATTTTATCTGATTGTAATCTAAATGCTAAATATTCATCCCAATTAAACAAAATTTCTTTTTTACTATCTCTTAATAATTTATCGTACATAAATGTACCATAAAATCTAGCCACAACTTTTCTTTTATCACTTAAGCAAAAATTAATGATATGAGCTGCTAATACCCCATGTGGTCCGCCGCCGTATAAGACATCTATCTTATTATTTTTTGCTATTTTATATCCAAACCAAGCAAGTTTAATAATTGAGATATAACCTCTAAGTTTTGAATAAATAGTTTTAAGCGTATGGTTAGTAAAGTTTTCTCCAAGTTCCAGTTGAGGCATGCTCAGTCTATGCATCTTTATACCAACTGGATCTATTATATCTTGATAATGATAACTCCCATTTTTTGAGTTATCTCTAGTAACTAAATAATGTACATCCCACCCTTTTTTTTCAAAATACTCAGGCGTTAACTTTACTACTTGTATGCCCTTATCAGTAAAATCCATGATTGATAAAAATAAAATACTCTTCTTCACGATAATATCTTTTTATTCACTATATTAAAGATTAGATTACTCAATACTATTTCTTCTTTGAATTGCTCTTTGATAAACTTTATAGTCTTAGTGTATATTGCAATGATATTTTTTTTCATAAATCAACCTTTTTCCCTGTGAATATACTAATTAAATTATTTAATACATTTTCTTTTCTAAATTCTTTTTTAACAAGATCTATAGCTTTTTTATTCACTAATAACATTCCATTATCAAAATCATCTTTAACAGTTTTAATTTTAGCAATTAAATCTCTGTCACTCTGAAAGTAATTCACATATGGAAATTGATTATTATAAAAGACAACTCTACCTAAACTAAGTGCTTCAAGCACAGAAATAGCCAATCCATCATGTTTGGCATTACGAATATAACAAGTAGATTGCTGAAGTTCTTCTAACATATTTATCCAACCAAGAAAAAATATATTTTTGGGTACACTTTGGTTACAATCACTTATTCCTGCAATTTTGAATGTGACATCTGGCAAGGCTTTAGCTAATACAATTAAAGTATCCATTCCATAAAAGTCCTCTCGTCCTTTGGACATGTAAGTTAAAACTGAAAAGTTATCAAACTGCTTAGGGGTTATATTTTTTTCATATACCATTATTGGAGCTATTTTAGCCTGTATACCTATTGTTTTTAACTCTTCTTGTATCCAATTTACTTCGCATAGATATGTGCTGTTCTTAATTAATTTACTTGATATATTATTATTTTTATAATCTTCAAGTGCAGATAATACATCCGATCCAATAAAATGTTGAATTATTCTTTTTTTAAATAAGAGAGCTAGATTTAATGCACCACCAGCACTTATAGATCCAGAAATAGAGTAAACAATATCTATGCTAAATATATGTAATATAAATTTAATCACATCTAATTTATTTCCATTAGTATTATAATATTTATATAGATTATTCGAGTCATAATCATTTAATTGTCTTGTTATTATTGGTCCAAAGTGACTATTTCCTATTATTGCTATATTCAATTAAGCTCTCCTTTTTTATAAGTTTCATATAGGCTAATGAGGTGGCAAATACAGAATAATATAGAATATTATGATAATTTACATTATTATGCAGATGGAAAAACTCATTACCAAAAAGTATTTGATATAACAATGAACCCAGTAATGCAATAAAAAATAATTGTAAATTATACTTATACTTAACAAATTTTTCATTATTTATACCATACAATATTTTTCGCAGTAATGTATATTGAATAAATAGCCAGATTGTTGTCACAATCAATCCAGACTCAGCAAAAATATTTAATAAATAATTATGTGCACTTTCCAAATCAACTCCACTTATTGCAGAATAATCACTATTAATAAAATAATGATTAAAATTACCTAAACCTATTCCAAAAATTAAATTATTTAATCCAAACTGCACGGCAGCATAAATTCCCAATAACCTTTCTCCGGTCGATGTATCAGTTGATAAAGAAATTTCACCTATCCTGCTAAAAATATTTAAATCAAAAATTGGAGTAAAGAAAAGTAAAAAAGCAAAAAAAATCATTTTAACCAAGAAATGTTTCACTTTATAAACACTTTTAATTATATAAATTGTTTGTATCAAAAGAATCAATAGAGCACCCTTAGATTGAGTTAGCGCAATAGTTAAAAATACAATACTGAAAATTATAAAAGAATAATATTTATTTATTTTTTTATCTGGTTTATTAATCAATATTAAAGGCCATAAAATAAGTAATGCAATAGGAAAAATAACTGGAGAATAAAATACAGATGAGATACGTAAAGAATATAATGAAATCAATGATCCATTAAAATTGAGTAAAGGTTGAATTAATCCATATCCAATAACCAATATGCTTATAATTTTAAAAAAAAAAGTTGTAGTATAAAAACCTTGCATTGTTTTTAGATATTCTAATATATACATAATTATCATAATTTGTGGTAAAACACCATTAATAATAATAGTTAAAAAATCTTTATTGTAATGTATAACACCAACTAAGAGTTGTATTGCTGCTATAAGTATATATAACACTACAATATAATGAAAATGCATATTATATACAAAATACATAATAATACCATACGTAAAAATTAGTATAAAATCCAATGTAACAATATAATCATCAAAACTTATCATAAGCTCACCAGATAGTCGTGATGCAAAAAACAAAGAAACCAATAATAACCCTATGCTAGCATGATTAGACTTTATTAATAACATTACCAATGAACTAAAAAAAAACAATAACATACATATGTATGCTACCTTATAATAAGAAATATGCAACATAGTATACAAGGATAATATACTATAAATATTTAGAAACAAAATAGAATATATAACCAAGTAATATAACCGGCCCCTAATTAAACTTTTACTTCTAGATGTCATGATATTTCAGCTCTTATTTTTCTTCTTTCTTTTGCTGGTATGCCATAAGAAAGTGTATACGGATTGGTATCCTTAGTAACTAAACTTGAAGCACCTATAATACTATATTCACCTAAATGTACTCCTGCTAAAATTGTCGAACTTACTCCAACCCAAGAGGCTTCAGAACAAACAACTTTTTTTGAAAATCTTTTAAAATATTTATTCATTTTTCTATCTCCAACATCTGCATGTGTAATAATAGTTACATTAGCACTTAACACAACATCATTTTCTAATATGATTTGATTTGCTAAATCTAAAAAAATATTTTTTCCTATATAGCAGTTATTATAAATAATTAAGTTAGAAAATATATTTTTTTTTAAATAGTTTGCATTATCTATATGCAAATTTCCTTTAAAATGATTATTTGTACCTATGTTTGCCCCGTACCCATTTAGAATATTTACTATATTTTCTTTTCGACAATTTCTCAATGAATTTACAATATAGTGAGAACCTAGTGCCACTCCAAATAATTTAATTTTGATAAATTCTAATTTAACTATCATCCAAATAACTATTGATTTTGCTTGTGTAAACATTTTAACTCCCTATATATCCAATAAAATACATATGCGTAGTAAAAAAACATTGATGCTGACAATATCTTGAACATTTGAATAATTTCACAAGAACGACATATAAATATTGTAATCAAAAAAATACTGTTTCCTATTAAACTAATGTAGAATATTTGCTTTTGTTTATTTATAATGATTGGAATATGAGACATAGGAGATATTAAAAAATTCATAAATAAATATGGTAATAATATCTTTGTATATTCACCTGCCACTCTCCATTTTTCGCCGAATATAAAAGCAAATAATTCTGGTGCTATCAAGTATAATAAACTAAATATTGGCACTGAGACTAAAAATAGTTTAAGAAATATGCTCTTCGCTATATTATAAATAGATTCACCATTTTCTTTTGCTGTATTAAATCTTTGGTATAAGACCTGTCCAAATGATGAACCAATTATCCCTAAGGGAACTTGCAATATTCTGAGAGACAAAGCATAAAATCCCAATGCGGTACTTCCAAAAAAAGATGATATTAAAATAATAGATAAACTTGATTTTGCAACATCACTAAAAACATGAAGAGAATTTACAAGAGGGAAATCTTTATATTTTTTAGCTTGTTTAATCACAGTACTTTTATTTATACTTTTCAGGAGTTTTGTATCTTTTTTATAAAATTCCTTAATCAAAGTATAAGTTGATAGCATTGAACCAATAATATTTCCTAAAATCATTCCCCCAAAAATGCCACTGTAGCCAAAACCTATTTGGCTACTTCCTGTGCCTAATGATTGAATCATACGACTATTTGATATATTTTTAAAATCTTTATTTCTATTTGACCAATAATTAAAACTATTATAAAGCCCAACTAACAATAATGATAATGGCATTAAGTATAATAAATTACCTAAATCTTGCGCATTAAATAAGATCAATATATTGTCTTTGAAGAAGAAGATAGCAATGGATATTAAAGAGGTAAGAAACAGTGTAATAGCTACTGATAGTGCCAATATATTTATGGCATCTTCCTCTCTTTTTGGAAGAACAATGGCAATTTCATATCTAGCTGTAGCAATAACTCCCACCAATGATAAAATACTAAAATAAAGTGCAAATATACCAAAGTCACTCGGAGAATATACTCTGGTAATGATTGGACTTAATACGAATGTAATTGCTTGAGCTAAGGTTGCACCCGTCATAAGAGTAAGCACATTGCGACTAAATTCCGACTTTGGTTTGAATCTTTGTATCAACTATAGATTCTCACAAATATACAAAATCTCTTCATCCGTGACATAAGGGTTCATTGGCAACGACATAATTTCTTCTGCAACTATTTCAGAGATTGGAAAATCTTCTTTTTTGTATCCAAGATATAAAAAGCACTCTTGTACATGAAGAGGCATTGGGTAATGAACCGCTGTTGGGATTCCTTGCTCT
>JAGXHX010000086.1 GCA_024635955.1 Bacillota bacterium | reverse complement strand
CATTAGGTCTACCTACAATTGCTAATATTGGTTTCAAACTACTTCCCCCTTTCTATTCACATGTTTAATAATTATATCATATATAGCCTCTATTTCCTAGCTGAATCACCTTATTACGCTGAATATCATCACTGGTTCATTTAAAGGATTTTCTGAAAATTCAAAAGCTGAGTTGAATTTATCTATAATTGAATCTAGAATTAAATCATTTGATGAGTAGTAAATTTTTCCAAGCAATTCACCCTTTTCAACTTTATCCCCAATTTTTTTAGGAATAAATATACCAGCTGAATAATCAATTTTATCAACTTTATTTATTCGGCCTGCTCCAATTCTCAAAGAAATCATACCAATTTTTTCTGCATTTATAAAAGAAATATACCCTTCAGTATCAGATTTTATTTCAATGTTATATTTTGATTGTGGCAATAAATTATAATCATTAATTATGTTTGAATCCCCACCTTGATATTCAATTAGTTTTTTAAACTTATTTAATGCTTCTAGGTTATCAATTTTTTCTTTGACTATAAGTTTAGCTTGTGGTAAATTATTTGCTTTTCCGCCAATAATTAGTAGTTGTCCTGACAATTCATATACAAGTTCTTCAATATCTTTTGGTAGATTCCCTTTAAGACACTCTACAACTTCAATAATTTCTAATGAATTACCTACATAATGACCTAGCGGGTAATTCATATTAGTTACAACGGCTACACTTTTGCCTCCAAAATCTTTAATAAGATCAACTAAAGTATTAGCTAAAGTAATACCACTCTTTATATCTTTCATAAAAGCTCCTACTCCAACTTTTACATCGAATACTATGTTTTTACTTCCAGATGCTATTTTTTTGGAGACGATTGATGATGCTATTAAAGGAATACTTTCTACAGTTCCCGTAACATCTCGAATTGCATATAATTGCTTATCAGCTTTGGCTAAATTATCACTTTGGCCAATTATACCAATACCAATATCTTTTATTTGTTTTTGGAAATCATCTCTGTTAATATTGACATTAAAACCCGGGATACTTTCTAATTTATCTATTGTTCCACCTGAAAAGCTTAATCCTTTTCCAGACATCTTTGGAATTTTTAATCCACAAGCTGCGACTATCGGGGAAACAATTAAAGTTATCTTATCTCCAACTCCGCCAGTACTATGTTTATCCACATAATTTTTCATATTGTCGCTTGGGGTTACAATATCTCCTGTCTCAATCATTTCTTTTGTAAATTGATAAAGTTCATCATCATTGAATCCCTTAAAATAAACTGCCATAGCGAAAGCTGATACTTGATAATCAGGTATATCACCATTTGTAAAACCAGAAACGAAATATTGAATTTCTTTAGCAGTTAATATTTGTCCATCTCTTTTTTTTATAATAATTTCAACAGGATTCATCTTACAACTCCTCTATAATACCTCTTAATAACTTAATAAAATCTTCTGAAACTCTTGAAGTTGTTTCAACCACCTCAGAATGACTCAAAGGTTTTGTACTAATACCAGAAGCTAAGTTAGTTATACATGATATACCCAAAATTGTCATTTTGGAATGTTTTGCAACTAAAGCTTCAGGAACAGTGGACATGCCTACAGCATTTACTCCTAATACTTTTAATACTCTAATATCAAATGGTGTTTCATATGAAGGCCCAGTAAGATAGCAATATGTGCCTTTTGTTAAATTAATGCCTAAACTCCTACCTTTTTCTAATGCAATATTAATCCATTCCGGGTTATATACTTTAGACATATCAGGAAATCTTTCACCGAAAACATCTAAATTTTCGCCAATTAGTGGATTTTCACAAAACAAATCAAGATGATCTTCTATTATCATTAATTGCCCAGCTTCTCCAGTTAAACCACCAGCAGCATTAGTTATTATAATCTTTTTAATATTCAACATACTTAAAACTCTAATTGGGAATGTAACAGCTTTCATTGAATTACCTTCATAGTAATGGAGTCTACCTTGCATAATTATAATTTTTTTACCTGAGCTATAACCTATTACTAACCTGTTTTTATGACCTTCTACCTCACTAGTCTTAAAATCAGGAATATCAGTGAAATCAATTTCTATAGGATTATCTAATTGTTCAGCAAAAGCACCTAGTCCAGAACCCAGCACTATTGCTATTTCAATATTATCCATATCATAATTATTTTCCAACCAATCTTTAGCTGCAATAATTTTATTTAAATATTCCATTAAACCTCCTTATGCTCTAGGGTGCGTTTTGTCATATACTTTTTTTATTTGTTTCATACTTAAATGAGTATATATTTCTGTTGTTGATATATCTGAATGCCCTAACATCTCTTGGACACTTCTTAAATCTGCTCCATTTTCTAATAAATGAGTAGCAAAAGAATGTCTTAAAGTATGCGGTGATAAATGTTTTTTTATTCCAGCTTTATTTCCGTAGTTTAATAATATCTTAAAGAAACCTTGTCTAGACATAGGTTTTCCTCTTGAATTTAAAAATAATACTTTGCTCTTTAACTTTTTTAATATCAAGGGTCGAATATTTTCCAAGTAGTATTCTAGAAAGTCTAGAGCTATCTCACCAATTGGAATTATTCTTTCCTTATTACCTTTACCGTAACACCTTATAAAGCCTAATTCAATATTAACATCTTCTGTATTTAAAGATAATAATTCACTAACTCTTAAACCTGCTCCATATGTAATTTCTAACATAGTTCTATCTCTATATCCTAAAGTTTTTTTAATATCAACAACTTGTAATAATTTTTCAATTTCAGCAACTGACAAATAGTCAGGAAGTTTTTTATCTTTTTTAGGTGAATCAATTATATCTGTAGGATCTTTTTTAATTATATTTTCTCTTATTAAAAATTTAAAATAACTCTTTAATGATGCTATATACCTAGCTTGAGTTCTTTTACTTAATCCTTCAATATTAATTTCCTTAAAATATTTTAATAAATATTCTTTGTTTATCTCATCTATAGCATTAATATCTAGCTTAAATTGATCTTTTAAGAATGTGAAAAACTTGACAATATCTCTTAGATAACTATCTATAGTGTTATTGGTTAACCCTTTTTCTATTGATAAATAATGTATATAGTTTTCTGATAAATAAAAATCATCTTTATTCATTTGAATCCACTATATCTATCACAAGACCTTTGTTGTTAAAATCAAGTTCATCTTGACTTAATTCATTATCTGGATTTTGAATTAGCTCTGGAAGTTCATCAAGACTATTTAATCCTAAATGAATTAAAAATCTATCCGTTGTTCCATATAAATTTGGATGTCCAGGAACATCTTTTCTGCCAACCTCCATGATAAGTTCCTTATCAAGTAGTTTGTAAATCATTGAGTCGATGCTAACACCTCTGATTTCTTCGATTTCACTTCTGGTAACAGGTTGTTTATAGGCTATAATTGCTAGTGTTTCAAGTGCAGCTCTTGATAACTGTCCACCTTGTGGTTTTATTACTTTTTCAATTATTTCATGATATGAGTTTTTAGTCATTAATTTATAGCCTCCAGCAACTGTGACTAACTTTATACCACGACCAGGCAAATTAAGTATTTCTTGATAATCATTTAATAAGTCTTGAAGTTCTTCTTTGCTAACAGTTATTACTTCTAATAATTTATCAAATGATAATGGTTCATGAGATACAAATAATACTGCTTCTAACACAGCTAATAAGTCCTCTTTAAATAGCATCTATTCCACCTTCTTTGTAAGTTATTTTTATTGGTGTGAAACTGTCCATTTGATTTAATTCTACTTTGTTTTGTTTGTATAAATCTAGTATTGCCATAAAACTAATAACAACATCACTAGTACTATTCTTATCTATTATTTTATCAAAATATGTCAGTTTTAATTTTTCTAATTTTTTTATTAATTCTGTGGTTTTTTGTGAGATACTAACTTGTTTCGTTTTAACTTCATAAGGTGGTAGTTGTTGTTCTATTTTTCTTTCTAGCGCAAACTGGATATATTTCATCAATTCTACAGCATTAATATTTTCTAGCGAATTTGATTCCTTGGATATCTTGTTATATAATTTTTCATCTTGTGGTCTATAATAGGATTTACCTTGTGTAGATAAAAGATATAAGAAAGTTTCTGAGGCTTCCTTATATCTTTCATATTCTAATAATCTATTAACGAGTTCAATTCTTGGATCTTCTTCATTTAATTGTTCTTCTTCGTTTTCCTTGGGCAAAAGCATTTTTACTTTTATAGAAACTAAAGTCGAAGCCAAAACTAGAAATTCGCTTGCAATTTCAATATTATATTCATTCATCTTATTTAAATATTCTAAATATTGTTTAGTTATTGTAAAAATTGGAATATCATAAATATTAATTTTATGTTCTTTAATAAGATGTAATAGTAAATCAAGTGGTCCTTCAAAGGATTCCAATATTACTTTTTCCATTAAATTAAATTCATGGCCTCCTTAATTTTCTCAATATTAATTTGAGATTTGATTTTAGCTTTTTCTCTACCAAATTCAATTACTTCATTTATATATTTCTCGTTATTTTCAATTTCATGTCGTCTATTTCTTATAGGTTCTAGAAGATTATCTAAGGCTCCTACAAGTTTCATTTTACAGTCCATACAACCAATCGTTCCTGCTCTGCAAGATTGATTGATTTCTAAAAGTTCATTCTGATTGTAAATTTTTTGGTAACTATAAACCGTACAAATATCAGGATTACCTGGATCAGTTTTTCTTATTCTATTAGTGTCAGTAATCATAGATCTGACTTTTGATGTAATTTCATCAGTTTCTGACATGATATTTATAAAATTATTATAACTCTTAGACATTTTTCTGCCATCTGACCCTAATAGCAAGGGTACTTTAGCTAATAAACCTTTTGGTTCAGGAAATAAATCTGTTTTATAAATATGATTAAATCTCCTAGCAATTTCTCTAGTAATCTCTAAGTGTGGTAGCTGATCTTCTCCTACTGGTACATAATTAGCTAAATAAAGAAGTATGTCGGCTCCCTGTAGTAATGGATAACCTAGAAATCCATGAGTTGTTATATCTTTCCCTTCTTGTTCTCTAAATTGATCAACTTGGCCTTTATAAGTTGGACATCTTTCCAACCAAGATAATGGAGTAATCATTGAAAATAAAAGATAAAGTTCTGCATGTTCTTTTATTTGTGATTGAATAAATAGTGTAGATTTTTCAGGATCCAAACCTATTGCTAACCAATCAATCATCATATTTCTTATATTTACTTGTAACATTGATGTATCATCAAATTGTGTGGTTAGCGCATGATAATCCGCTACAAAAAAGTTAGCATCATATTCATCCTGGAGTTTTATCCAGTTTTCTATTACGCTTAAATGTCCTATATGTAATTTACCGGTAGGACGCATCCCACTTAATACTATTTCTTTCATTGACTGCTCCTTAAATTTAGAATCTAAATAAACTGATTACACTATACATAAAATTATAAACTGGTATCCAAATTGTTTGCAAAACACCAGAAATTAATAATACTATTAAAATGATAAACCCATATTTTCTTTCATAATATTCAGCTTTGAAAAATAGTTTATCAGAGAGAATTCTTGAAAACACTTTATATCCATCAAGTGGAGGTATAGGCAAAATATTAAATGATCCCAATATTATATTGATATTAATAAATACACCTAAGAATTCTTTCGCTATAAAAGGCATATCAAAATTAAAAATTAACATCCCTATAATAGCTAATAAAAAATTTGATGCAGGACCAGCTAATGCAGTGAAAAATATTCCATCTCTATAATGTTTAAAGTTATATGGGTTCATCATTACTGGTTTAGCCCACCCAAAACCAATAATTAAAATAGCTAAAAAGCCATATGGATCAATATGATTTAGAGGGTTTAAACTAATTCTATTGTCTTGTTTAGCTGTTAAGTCTCCAAGTTTATATGATACATATGCATGTGAAATTTCATGTATAGTCAAACTTACTAATAAAGAAACTACAAAAAATATAAAATATAGCGGAGAAATTCTATTTTTGAATAAATCGAATAACATTATTTCAACCTTTCAATCATAACATGGTTAACCCATAAATCTTCAAAACTTTGTCTTTTAATAGCTATATCACAATAACCATTCTTAACAAAAACAACAGCTGGCTTGCCAATCATATTGTAGTTACTAGCCATAGAATAACCATATGCTCCTGTAGAAGTCATAGCTAATATATCACCAGAATATAGTTTGCTTAGTTCAACATCTTTTGCGAGTATGTCTCCTGATTCACAAAGTTTGCCAGCTATAGTTATTGTTTCTATGTCTTTATCATCTTTCATTCTACTTGCAATACCTACATCATATTTTGCGCCATACAAAGCAGGTCTTATATTATCAGACATTCCGCCATCTACAGCCACATACTTTCTAATTCCAGGAATGTCTTTAATTGAACCTACCATATACAAGTTGGTTCCACATGGTCCAATAATTGATCTTCCTGGTTCTACGTAAAGTTTTGGCATTTTTAAATCTAGTTTTGAAATTTTATCTTTTAAAGTTGTAAAAATAGCATCACTATAATTATCAATTGAAGTAGGTTCATCATCATCAGTGTAATATATACCTCTGCCACCACCAACATCTAAATCATCAACTTCAACACCTAATTCATTTTTAATATCATTTATAAAGTTCATCATAACATCGACAGTATGAATAAATGATTCAGTACCAAATATTTGAGAACCTATATGACAATGTAATCCCCTGAAATTCAAATTATCTGATTGAATAACCTTCTTTACGCCATCCATTGCATCACCTGTTTGTAAAGTGAACCCAAACTTTGAATCTATATGACCAGTTTTTATAAAATCATGAGTATGAGCATCTATACCTGGAGTTATTCTTAACAACACATTTGGTTTAGCTTTTAAATCTTGTGCTATCTGATCCACAAATTCAATTTCATAATGATTATCTAAAACTATTCTGCCTACACCGTAGTCAATTGCTTGAATAATCTCTTCTTTAGTCTTGTTATTGCCATGAAAAAAAACTTTATCCATTGGAAAGCCAGATTTCTTAGCCATATACAATTCTCCACCAGAAACAGTATCTAATCCTAGACCATTTTTTTTGATAATAGATATAATACTTGGTGTTAAAAAAGCTTTGCTTGCATATAGTACAAGTGAATTTTCTTTAGCAGTAAATGCACTATAATATTCTTCACATATAGAATTTAAATATAACTCGTCAATAACAACTAATGGTGTTCCAAACTCTTTAGCTAAGCGAACTGCATCACAACCACCAATTTCTAAATGATCTTTATCATTTATTCTCATAGTCCCTTGTAATTTCATATAAATCTCCTTATCTCTTTAAACATAATAACAATCCATCGCCAATACCTAAAAAACTTTTTTCAATGCGATTGTCATTATTTATTTTAATATTAAAATCATTCATCATTTCTTTTTGTATATTTCGTTTCCCAGAAACTGAAAACAAGATATCTTCAAATATCAATAAACCACCTTTTTTCAGTTTATTCAAGCTAACTTCATATAATCTTTCATAACTTTTTGTAGCACTATCAATAAAAATCAAATCAATTTCACTAGGTAAATCAGAAATAATATTTTCTCCGAAACCATGAATAAATGTAACATTATCTTCTAAATTCATCATTTTAATATTTGCTTTAGCCTCATTAATCAATCTTTCAGCAATTTCAATTGTAATAACATGACCATCATTTTTTTTAGCAGCCATACCCAACCATGATGTTGAATACCCAATACTAGTTCCAACTTCAACTATTTTTTTACTATTTGAATAAATTGCCAAAAAGTACAGTAATTTACCTATTTCCTTACCAACAGATGGACAAATATCATCTCTTAAATCTTCTGATTCTCTTAAAAATTGCATAATATCCATAGGTTCAACTATAATCTTATTTAAATAATCAGTTTTAGCTTTATTGTCTTTCACTTAACAAATCCCTACCTTGATATATATATTCCACACCAGAAATTAATGTTGCTATAACTGCTATCCAATAAATAATCAAACCTATAATATTGAATAAAACAAAAATGGGTGAAAACAATAATAATACTAAACTAATCATTTGAGTAATGGTTTTCAATTTACCAAGATAGCTTGCAGAAATAACAACGCCCTTTTCAATAGCAATTAGTCGGAAACCATTTATCAAGGTTTCTCTTCCAATAATTAAAATAACTGACCAACTAGGTATAATTCCTGATTCAGCTAATAATATTAGTGCTGCAAAGACTAAAACCTTATCAGCAATTGGATCAAGAAAAGCTCCAAAATTAGTTGTTTCATTATATTTTCTTGCTAAATAACCATCAAGAAAATCTGTAAAAGAAGCTAAAATAAATATAAATCCACTTATTATATAGCCAAAATCTCCCACAAAGAAAAAAGTAACAAAAATTGGTATCAATAATAATCTGAAAGTTGTTATTTTATTTGGTAAGTTCATTATATCCTCCTTATATCTAAGAAAAAAGGTAATTGATAATTACCTTAATTTATTTTGTTATTAATGCTTTAATTATTATATATAGAAGTACTAATATTGCTACGCTTAACAGAATAAGTATCATCATACTTGCGCCACTTTTAGATTCATATTTCAATCCAAATCCTTTATTTTGAGCAAATCTGTTTTTCGTTTTATTCATATTTCTATCTGCTTCAAGTCTTTTTAATTTTTGTGTATTAAAACGTTCTTCTTCTCTTATTAGTTCTTCAAATTCAAGCATCACTTTTGAGGTGGGAAATGTATCACCTGGATTTTTAATATCATTAAATGTTTCTGGGCTTTCACGTTCAATATCATTGATTAATGATATTGCTTTTATTTCATCTTTATTAGTTTCAATTAAATCATCAATTACTGATTTTGTGCCATCATTAGTTTCTTTTTCATTAAGTGATAATTCTTTAATTTTAGAAAAGGTTTCTTCAAATACTTTTTGATCTGTATAATCATTTTCTTTTCGAAAAGATTTATCAAATTTCTTATTTTCGCTTTTTTCATATACATCTTTATTGAAACTTGTGAAATCTTTTTCAACTTTATTTTTATCAATATTATCTTTCAGTCTATCATAAGTTAAAATTAATTCTGTTGCTGATAAATCATAGAGATTTGCTAAGTTATTTATAAAGCCTACTGAATATACCCTTGCAGGTAGTTGTTCAAAATCTTCTTCCTCTAAGGCTGATAAATAATGCTCTTTAATTTTAGTTATACTTGCAACTTCTTCGATCGTTAAAAACTTTCTATTTCTACTAGATTTTAATGTTTTCCCCAAGTCATACAAAGATTTCACCTCCTATTTTATGTTTAATGATATATTATTAGCACAATCAATAACGTTGTTTGATGAATATATACCTATATAATTAGTCTTTGATTTTCTATTTTTTTCATATAAAACATCATAATAATTTATTAGCAGAAATTCAACTACTTCTTCCAATAAACCTAATTTAAATTTTTCAATTAATTCATTTG
>JAGXHX010000085.1 GCA_024635955.1 Bacillota bacterium | reverse complement strand
AGATGTGTATAAGAGACAGAGAGAATTGGTGCTGAAGTAGTTGAATTAATTAAAAACTTTGCGTTTTAACAAGGAGGAAAATAATGGCTGTAGTTAGACCTTTTAAAGGACTGCGTCCAAAGAATCAAGAAGTCGCAGAAAATATGATTTCTTTACCTTATGACGTGATGAATAGAAAAGAAGCAAAAGAAATGGCTGGAAATAATCCCTATTCTTTTTTGAAAGTAGTTAGATCAGAGATTAATTTAGATGATTCTGTAGATGCTTATTCAAAAGAAGTATATGAAAAGGCTAAAGAAGTCTTAAATACTTGGGCACAAGAAGGGGTTTTAATTGAAGGTGAAAAACCAGTTTTCTATATATATAGACAAATAATGGAAGGTCGTGTACAAACTGGATTAGTAGGATGTACATCTATTGACGATTATACGAACAATATAATTAAAAAACATGAATTTACTAGAAAAGAAAAAGAGTTGGACCGAATCAATCATTTTGATATTACAGATTCTAATACGGAACCAGTTTTTCTTACGTATAAAAAAAATAAAAAAATAAATGAGATTGTAAGTAAATGGGTTGACGAAAACAGACCAACTTATGATGTGGTAACAGATGATGGAATAGCTCATATAGTTTGGGTTTTAAATGATGTGAAATTAGTAGAAGAAATTATTTCTATTTTTGCTGATATTAAATACTTGTATATAGCAGACGGCCATCATAGATCAGCTTCAGCTGTTGAAACAGGTAAAAAAAGAAGACTAGAAAAGCCTAACTATACAGGAGAAGAAGAATTTAATAGATTTCTTGCTGTTATTTTTCCAGATGAAGACTTATATGTAATGGACTACAATAGAGTTGTAAAAGACTTAAATGGATTGAGTCAAGCTGATTTTATTGCAAAAGTGAGTGAGAAATTTATTGTTACTGAAGCCAATATAAGTCCATATAAACCTGTTAAAAAACATGAATATGGTATGTTATTGGATGGTAAGTGGTATATACTTACTCCTAAAGAAGGTAGTTATCCTACTACTGATCCTGTTTTAAGTTTAGATTCAGCAGTATTACAAAACAATTTACTCTCACCTATTTTAGGTATTGAAGATCCTAGGACTGATAATAGAATTGATTTTATTGGCGGAATCAGAGGTTTAAAAGAACTTGAGAGAAGAGTGAAAGAAGATATGAAAGTAGCTTTTGCTTTATATCCTGTTACTATTGACGATTTAATGGGTGTAGCAGATGCAGGCGAAGTAATGCCTCCTAAATCAACTTGGTTTGAACCTAAATTGAGAAGTGGACTTTTTGTGCACAAATTAAGCTAATTTTAAAAGCCTTCAAGCTATTCTTGAAGGCTTTTTGTTCTAAGATTGACAAAGATATTTAAAGCGGTATAATAAAAATAGTATTATAATTGTTCTAATCAGAAGGGGAGAAACATGATTGATAATAATGTAAACTTAGTCTCAAAATTGAAAGAATTTAGCATAAAGCCATCTATTCAAAGGATAGAAATACTTGAATATCTTATGGATAATAGAATTCACCCTAATGTAGAAACTATATATTCAAATTTAGTTGACAAGATGCCGACATTATCTAAGGCTACAGTTTATAATACTTTAGATTTATTTGCTAAAAAGGGACTAACTAATAGACTTTATATTGAACCTAACGAGGTCAGATACGACATACGTAAAGATGCACATGGACATTTTAAGTGTGAAAAATGCAAGAAAATTGAAGATGTTGAAATATATAATATTGAAACTGATATATCTAAAAATGGATATAATGGCATAATTCATGCTGAAGAAATAAATTATAGAGGTATTTGCGAAGCTTGTGCCAAATAAAAATTAGGAGGAAATGTTATGTTAAAAAAAAGAAGTATTTATTATTGTGCTGATTGCGGTATAACCTTAGAAGCATTAACTGATGGAAAAGAAGCAAAATGTTGTGGTAAAGAAATGGAACAATTAGTTGAAAATATAAAAGAAGCATCATTAGAAAAACATATACCTATTATTGAAAAACTAGATGGTGGATATAAAGTGACAGTTGGAAGTGTTCTTCATCCAATGGAAGAAGCTCACTATATTCAGTGGATTGAATTAAATGAAGGTGACAAAGCTCAAATTAAATTCATGTCACCTGGACAAGAGCCGATAGCTGAGTTTAAAAGTGATGCAGACCAAGTTTCAGCAAGAGAACATTGCAACCTTCACGGATTGTGGAAATCAAATTAAAGATTAAAGAAAAATGTTACAAAAGACTCAGTTTTGAGTCTTTTGTTTTTTTATTGTTAAAAAGAATATAAAAATTAAATTATTACTAAACAATATACATTGAAGGTATGTGAATAAAGTAATATAATATAAGATGTTATACATAATATTATATTTTATTTAGGAAGTGTGAATATGGGGATTTTCAGAATATTCTTTATAGTAACTCTAGTACTTTATATATTATTTGTTTTGTCTTTTATATTTTTGGAAAAGAGAAAAGAAAATAGTTTGATATCTTGGTTGCTTGTTTTTATAATATTTCCTTTCGTTGGTTTTTTAATTTATTTAATCTTTGGAAGAGATATGAGCAAAAAGAAAGTATTTAAATTATACAGAAATGAAGAAAAATTCATGGAAGAAATCAAGCATAAAGCTGAGCATATTTACGATATGAAAAAAAGTAATCTATACAAAGTTCTTAAAGAAAGTATCGAATCTATGGAACTAACATCTATACTATCAGAAACAGGTATACACTTTAATAATGAAGTAAAAGTTTTTACCGATGGGAAAGAAAAGTTTCAACAGTTATTAGAAGATATTAAAAAAGCTGAAAATGAAATTCATATTCTTTATTTTATATATGCGAATGATACCTTAGGTAAAATAATAAGAGACTTACTAGTAGAAAAGGCGAAACAAGGTATAAAAGTTCGTTTGCTCTTAGATCACTTTGGATCTTTTAGTGTAAGTGGTAGTTTCTTCAAAGAGTTAAAGGAAGCAGGAGGGAAGGTGTCTTTTTCCTTTCCTATATCTCTAAAAAACTTTCAATTAAATAATAGAAATCATAGAAAAATAGTGATAATTGACAGAATTACTGCTTATATAGGTGGTTTTAATATTAGTAATGATTATTTAGGAGAAAGCGCTAATAAAGGCTATTGGAGAGATACACATATAAGAATTCGAGGACCAGGTATTATTGATTTACAAGTGAGATTTTTTCTTGATTGGAGAAATGCAGGTAATGATGATATCGTTATTAAAAAGGACGTTTTTCTTGAAAACAACATTAAAGGTACAGTACCAATTCAAATATTATCTAGTGGACCAGATTCACAAGTAGAGAAAATAAAATTAGCGTATATAGAAATGATAAATAATGCTAAAGAATTCATCTATATACAAACACCATATTTTGTACCTGATGAAACTTTTGTTGACGCTATAAGATTAGCTTTAATAAAAGGAGTAGATGTTAGAATTATGATACCTAATAAACAAGATCATATATTTGTTTATTGGGCTACTTATTCATATGTGGGTGACCTATTACCATTAGGTTTAAAGGCGTATACTTATGAAAACGGATTTTTACATGCTAAAACTATTGTAGTTGATAATAAAATGGCTAGTGTAGGTAGTGCAAATTTTGATAAAAGAAGTTTCAATTTAAGTTTTGAATGTAATGCGTTTTTATATGGGGAAAAAATTGGTGAGGAAATGAAAACTATTTTCATAAATGATTTAAAATATTGTAAAGAATTAACTTTGGAAAAATATAATAAAAGATCATTTGCAATCAGGATAAAAGAACCTATAAGTAGGATCATATCACCTATATTATGATCCTAGTCATTATATTGATAATAATTTTTATTCTTATTATAGATTACTTATATCATAGAGTAACAAATTTCTTAAATATTTTGCTATTTTTGTTTTCTATTTTATTTATTATTAGATTTAACCTTTATAGTAATGTATCTGGAGCGATTGTAGGTTTTATATTATTTCTACTAGCTTATTTTATTTCATCTAGACAATTAGGAGAAGGGGATATAAAATTTATAATCTCATTAGGCTTGTTGCTTGGATTTCCAGGGATTATGTTTCTGGTTTTAAATGCTTCTTTATTGAGTCTAGGAATATTTATTTTCAATAAAAAAAGAAAGGTGCAAATATTACCATTTGCACCTTTCTTATCTATATCATTCTTTTTTCTTTGGTTATTACAAGGTTGTTCTTTCTAATTTGCCTTGACTATTTTGAACAGCTTTAACAATTTTGGCTATTTTTTTAATACCATCTGCATCTTTAGTACATTCAACTAATTGATAAGTTTTTATGGCTTCATTATTTTTTTTATATACATCGCTTAATAACTTCATTACAGAAAAACTATGATCTGCATCTTTGATAGTTATTATACTTACTTTTTCAGTTGAAAGTATATTTAGTAAAAGTGATGGATAATCCACATCTTTTAAGTCACCGATTAAATAATAACTAGCCGAATCATCATTAAGGTCATTATCTATATTTCTAACAGGTTTCAACTTGCCTACTCCTTGAGCAACAGCTCCTAGAGTAGCTAGTAATGGAAGAATCCCATGTCCACGATGTCCGGATATAATAATATTATCCTTATTGGATATAGCAGTTTCAAGATACTCTGCTTGTGATTCTGTCATAAATTCTTGATCAATCAATTTTTTTATCATTTGATTCATAATTTATCCTCCCTTAATTTTATTCCCAAATAATTATACCATAAAATCAGATTATGTGTAATCAGATTTGCCAATGAAAATAAAAAAGTAAGCTAAATGTGAAAATTAGATGAAATTTTAGTGGAATGCTTATTGGACTGTTGAAATTATTTTACAAGTAATATATAATTAAGCCAGACCAAATCTATTTAAAAAGGAGCAGGCAGATGAAGAAGGAGAAAATTAAAGAAAAAAGATTAAAAATGGGTTTTTCTCAGGAAAGTCTTGCTAGAAAAATTGGAGTCACAAGACAGACAATTAATTTAATAGAAGCTGGCAAGTATAATCCAAGTTTGAAGATTTGTAAAGGCATTGCAAGAGAGCTAAATGCTACTTTAGACGAATTATTTGGAGATTAATTTAAAATAATTGAACAGTAAAAAGGATGAAGATAATCTTCATCCTTTTTACTGTTCATATAAATTAAAAGGAGTTTATATTGCATAAGCAATCAAAACTTCATTAACTTTTTCCTCTAATACTAGATAGTCTATTGATGGAAGGTCTAACAACGTTATTTGTATTAACTTATTAAATTCTTCCAATGCTGAAATACAATTAATTCTTACTAATGTGTTTGCTAGTAATGTGATATATTGAAAAGGTGCTTTTTTCAAATTAAGATAACTTTCAGCCTGATGTTTAATGCTTTCTAAATCATTTTTTTCATCCATATCCTTAGCCATCTCAATTTTTATTTCTTGCTGTTCTATAATTTGTTGTAAAGAACTCAGAGATTCTAAATAAGATCTTATAAAATAGTAGATTGCACTACCAAATTCTTTTTTTCTTTCTTGAAATAATGCCATTACATTAGTTATCTTTGACTCCATATAAAAAAGTTCTGCCAAAGTAATATTTCCTTCTTTTTGATAACCGTAAAAAAGTTGCTTGATTTTCAAGAACTCCATCCAACCAGAATATTCTTGACCTGCTAATTGCAGGTACATTGGATATTTCAATAGTAAATCTAGTCGTTTTTCTTTATTTCTATACATTTTTTCTTGGGCGATTTGGAGAACCTGTGCTGAAGTAGTATATTGTTTATTAATCTTCAATCTTTCAGCCTCTTGAATCAATTCGTTGATACTCAAAGCGTTATAAAAAGAATTAAGCATCTCATTATTTTGAAAAACGCCCCTATGCTTCTCAGATACTTTTTGGTTGATTAATGGTTTATTGTAAACTGCCATTAGATTCTCCTTTCTTTTCCCTAACTTAATACAATAAAATGAATATTTTTGTCGATTTTTTGGAGATTGTCTAAATCAGTAGTAATATCGACATTAGTAATGAAATAATAGTCTGTGCTAATCCTCGGATTATTCGTATATACAGCAGTAAAATGTTTTAACTCATTAATTTCGTCAAGAGTTGGTAATCTATTGTAGAAACACTTTCCGCTAAGAATATGTTCATCATCAACAAATCCAAATATAGGCAACTCTAGTTTATCGTTCCAGGTATTACCAATGTGTTCATAGCTATTTCCTAGCTTGCCATCATTATTTTGAACTTTTAAGTATTCTATACCAATTGACTGAAATTCTTTTTCTATATAAAGATCAATAGTAGGTGCTATTTTTTTATCGTAAAAATCATTAGTATTAAGCTTTTCTAAAGTTGATAAATTCGGAACCATATAGTAGAAGTAAAACTTAAAAAATGGTTCTTTAAACAAGTACATGCTTCTATGCAAATTAGCCTTTTCTTCAGGTAACAATAAAGGTACTTTCCTATAAAGAATGCTTAATTGTATCAAGCTTTTTAAATAGACATTAATTTTTGTTTTATCAAGATTAGTTATTTTTGAAATATCTTTAATTGTGTCTGCACCTAATGCTATAGCACTTAATATTGCAAAATAAGTTGAAGGTTCACGTAAATCCTCTCTCGTTAATAAAATTATTTCCTGATGGAGAGAAGAATATTTATTTACTACTAATTTATTAAGATTATCTTTTAAACTATATTTGCTATCCAAAGCTTTTAAATACCTAGGGATTCCACCTAATATTGAATAATATGCTATTTGATCAGATAGTGGGAAATCTTTCAATAATCTTTGAGTTTCTAAAAATGATAGAGAGTCAAGTTTTATGGTAGATGTCATTCTTCCATATAATGGACTATCCTCACCTAAAAGTTCACTTTCCATATAAGATAATGATGAACCTGTTAAAACAAACATTAATTTTCCATTTTCATTATTTTGATCCCAAATTTTTTGCATTATAGATAAAATTTCTTTATTATTTTGTGCTATATATGGAAATTCATCTATTATCAAAAGTATTTTTTTTGTTTTGCTTTCATTTATCAGAAAAAGAAAAGCCTTTTCCCAGTTATCAAAAGAGGATATGAATTCTTTAACTGGATTATCCTCAAGTATTTCTTCTGAAAATAATTTAATTTGTTCTGAATCTATAGTTTCTCTGCTTACGTAAAAAATATGAGTTTTATCCTTAGCGAATTCTTTTAATAAAGCTGTTTTACCAAGTCTTCTTTTTCCATACACAACCACAAGCTGTGAGGTATCTTCAGCATATCTGGATTCCAACTCATTTAGTTCTTTTTCTCTACCTATAAACATATTAGTATATTCCTAACATATATAATTAAAAATAATATAATCAAAAGAAGTATAAACTAGATTATATAAATTATTGTTGTATTGATTATATAATTTTTAATTTATTAAGTCAATGAATTTGTTTGAAAAAAGACCAAAAAAAATATATAATATAAAAGGTAAGTTAACTGATAATTTTAAAGGAGTAAAATACACATGTGGCAATGCAAAGAATGTGGAAAAAAATACAATTTAGAACCAATTTATTGTGATTTTTGTGGAGCCACAGAAAATTTCATTGAACCCGTTGATAAAAATGAAAATGAAAGTTTTTATGAAGGCGTAGAAAAAAGTTATCGGGAAAAAATAGGCAATAAAAACTTTGATGACTACGATCAATTAATTAAAGATTTTTTAAATGATGAATATCAACCGGTATCACGAAAGATTAAAGAACCTTTTGAAGATGAAATGAAAGAAAAGGCTAAGAAAAAACTGCGTGAAAAGAAACTTGAGAGCCTTGATACTGAATATTATGAGTCAATAAAAACTGTTGTAGGGGCTGAACACATTGAAAAAGATGATTACTACAAGGATTTAGAAGATTTATTTAAGGATCCAATAGAAGCCGGTAATCAAACTACTTTTAATGGGATATTTAAAAAAGATGATACTATGGAAAATACTTTTTTAAAACTAAAAAGTAAAAAGGGTAGAAGTATTAATAGTAGTAAAGAAGACGTTGTTAAACCGAAACAAAAAAATGCCATCCCATTGCCTTCTTTAAAGTTTGGCAAAAAAAAGGATGATGGAATTGAAAGAAATACGAAGGATGATAAAAAACTTATTAAAATAGTGGCTGCTTTGGGTAGCGTTTTTGTTATAATGATTATTATAATGGTTCTAGCTGTAGGTAACATTGTAAAATCCGGTGATGAAAGTGGCAAACTTCCTAGTGAGGATACAATGTTAGGTTTTTTTACTAGTATTGAGCAATTGGATGAAAAAACATTTCTTGAGAATCCCACTATGATTAGTTTTATGGAATATGAAGGATCTAATGAGGAAAAGCAATTAATGTTAAAGACACTTTACACAATGCTGAAATCAGGTGAAATGAATATAGTAGGTGTAGATAAGATTGAACAAAAAGGTATTAACAGAGTTAAGGTCACATATAATGTTTCGGGTAATTCTTTGTATAAGGATACATTTGATCAGCTTTTATTCAGAACAAATGATAACAAGACCTATCAATTAGATTTTACTGATTTTGTTACACAATATACGATTGCAAACGAGAGAAATAAAGTTGAGGGTTCAATATAGTTTAATATATTATGAGGAGGAGGGTATAAGATGAAGAGCATTTTTGAAAGAATTAAGGTGCCTCAAGAGGTACAGGAAATATTTGATTCAACTAATGTTGTATGGGCGAATAGTAGAGAAGAGTTATTTAATTTATCTTTAGGCATAGAATGTGGTGCTAGGGATTATTATGAGGTTTATTATTCAATTGCTGGCATAGGTAAAGTAGTAGAGTGCACAGTCGCAAAATGTAAAAATGGGTTGGCTATAAATTATACAGATTCATATATGAGAAGAAGAGACCCGAACTGCATGGTGATTGCTGATGATAAACCAACAGATAAAGAAACTTTTAAGAATAGATTTGATGAAAGTTTTGATGGTTTGAGAAGTGATACTATAAAATGGTTTAAAGAATTGAAAACTGTAATTGCAATGCCTTTCATGTCAGGTGGAAAAGAATTTGGGTATCCATCATTAGTACTAGTCCCAGCAAATGCTGCGTTTTTTGCTGCTGCTTTAGGTGATATTCAAGATTTCATACCATGTGATGAAGTGGAAAATGGTTTTGAACCAAAAGCGATAATGTATGTAGCTCCACCTTTTAGACATACATATTTCAATGGAAAACAAGTTGTAGTCCACAATAGAAAAGAAGATTTCCATGAAATTTTTTCATACAACTTATATCCAGGTCCTAGTGCTAAAAAAGGTGTTTATAGTGTGCTACTAGATTTTGGCGAAAAAGAAAATTGGAATACTTTGCATGCATCAACTGTTAAAGTAACAACGCCATATGAAAATAGATATAATATTATGCACGAAGGAGCTTCTGGTGGTGGAAAAAGTGAAATGCTTGAGAATACACAAAGAGAAGCCGATGGTAGAATATTACTTGGAGAAAGTATAATCGATGGGAATAAAATACATATTGACTTGCTAGCAAACTCTGAGATCATACCTGTAACTGATGATATGGCTTTAGCTCACCCTAAACTACAACATTCTGATAAATTAACTGTAACAGATGCCGAATCTGGTTGGTTTTTGAGAGTTGATCATATTAAAGAGTATGGTACAGAACGTGAATTGGAGAGAATGACCATACATCCAAAGGCGCCTATGTTGTTTTTCAATATAGATGCTTCGCCTAAATCTACAGCATTGATTTGGGAACATATTATGGACGCTCCTGGTAAGCCCTGTTCTAACCCTCGAGTTATTGTGCCTAAGGTTCAATTTAATGCTAAAAAAGGCGAAGTTGTTGAAATAGATTTAAGAAGTTTTGGCTTAAGAACTCCGCCTACTACAAACGAAAAAGTTAGCTATGGGGTTGTGGGGATGTTTCATGTTTTGCCACCTGCTATAGCTTGGCTTTGGAGATTAGTTGCACCTCGTGGTTTTGCTAATCCGAGCATCACCGATTCTGACAAAATGGAAAGCGAAGGTGTTGGATCATATTGGCCATTTGCTACAGGTAAAAGGGTTGATCAAGCAAATATACTTTTAAGACAAATGCAAAAAACACCAGGCACCAGATATGTTTTAATACCTAATCAATATATTGGTTGTTATAAAGTTGGTTTTAAGGCTGAACACTTATCAAGAGAATATTTATCTAGAAGGGGTCAGGCGCCATTCAAAATTGAGGAACTAAAAGATTTAGGATCACCTGTTTTAGGATATGCTATGAAAAATGTCAAGTTGGACGGAAAAGAAATTCCTTCAAGAATGTTAAATGTTGCAGAACAAAGGTTTGTTGGTGAAGAGGCCTTTAAAGAAGGTGCGGATATATTAACTAATTTCTTTAATCAAGAATTAAAACAATTTTTAACACGCGAGCTAGATGAGCTTGGAAGAACAATAATTGAAAGTTTCCTATCT
>JAGXHX010000084.1 GCA_024635955.1 Bacillota bacterium | reverse complement strand
CGGCTTTGCGTATTAGTGCATCCATTTTCTGTTTTCTTTGTTTTCAACAGCCTTGGTTACGAAGGATTAAACTTAATAAATAAAACAAATGCAGTCAAATGAAAATTGTACAGGTGGTGTGGGTTGATGGATTTGGGGATGAATTAGTTGGGGAAATTTTGGTAAATAATGAAAACCAACGTGGAGTATTAGTATTCTATGAGTAACTTCCCTAAAAGCCTGTTTGTAACGGCAATAAATCCAACTCTACATCGTGAATATAGAAATATTATTTAGAGCGATTATAAATAATGTATTTTTCAGAAAATTATGCACAATAAAGGGTAACCTTTCTGGCAAAAAATGGATTAACTATAAACTCGTGTTCTTAAGATACGGATTAAAAAATTATCATCTCAAATACTGAAGATACATTGGAAGTTTTAATCAAAAAATTTCAATTAAAATCATTAGCGGAGATTTTAATTCATATATGGGTGATGCTTATGTTTGTTTCTTTATTGTCACCTTTCGGTGGTAAAAATCAGCTTTCATTTTCTCACCAATATGAAATCATTGTTTTTGCCACAATTGGCACTTCTTTCATCTCAGTGTACTTCTTTTTAATTAATGTATTGGATCCTGGTCGTATAAAAATACGATTTAGTTACATTGATTTCATTTTGCTAGCATTTTTTTGTTATGTTATCATTCGAAACCTTTTTCTTCTGTGTGAAATAGATTATATAGCTTTGTATGGTAATCTTTCTCTTTTAATATTTTATTTATTTTTCAGATATTGTCAAAATGTCAATAGCTGGTACAATCTTCTGGTATTTCCTGTCGTTGGGATATTTCATGTTTTTTATGGAATAATAAATCAGACTAATTTATTTTCTCCTGGATATGGGTTGTCTGATATAACCGGAGGTTTTAATAATACTGGAATATTCGGTGGTTTTTTATCAATTATAGTTGTTACATCTTTGGGTGTACTTTTTCAATCTCAAAATCAAAACGGAAGAGTTAATCCTCTTTATTTAAAATATTTGATAATATTAGGATTAATATTCCTTTCTATCCAACTTTTATCAACTAATTCCAGAGCTGCCTGGCTGAGCAGTATCTGTGGAATAATCTATTTATTCAATAAGCAATATAATTTGTATGGGAGATTCCGTCATTTATCAAAGTGCAGAACGGCTGTAGTATTAATTATATTGGTCATCGGTGTATTTCTTTTATTGTTAAAGCTATATTATTTTAAGAAAGATTCGGCTGATGGAAGATTTTTGATATGGAAAGTATCAACCAGGATGTTAGCAGACGAACCATTTTTTGGACATGGAATTAACGGTTTTGCAGCCAATTATATGTATTATCAGGCGGCCTTTGGGACGGAAAAACCGGATTCCAATGAAATGAAACTAGCAGTTGATAATCATTTGATGTTCAATGAATTTTTTCGAATAACAGTTGAGGAAGGTATAATTGGTTTGTTAATTGTCTCTTTGCTGGTCATTATTATTTTTAGAAGTAAAGAAAAGAGAGACCATGAAAATAATGGAATCACAGATGTTCTCAGAGCTTCCTTTTTAAGTTTCTTGATATTCAGTTTGTTTTCGTATCCATTGAAAATATTTCAGTTTCAATTTGTTTTAGTTTTCATGCTTGCAGTTTTAAGTAAGCACTTGAAGCAATTTCCCTTTGATTCCTTTGAACATAACAATAGGAATTCTCTGTGGCGGTTCCCATTCAATATTAATCAGACACGAATATTCTTTTTTTCGTTATTACTTGTATTATCTTCTTATTGTAGTGTGCATTCTCTAAAGTATTTAAACGCTAATAGGCAATGGGGGACTACTCTAGATCAATTCTCTGAAAATAACTATTCAAAAAGCATGTCAGTATTTCAATCCGTCTATCCGGTATTGAAAAATAACAGTTTATTTTTGTCTACTTATGGAAAAGCGCTTAATAGTGCAGGGTATTACAACGAAGCTATCCGAATCATCCATCAGGCAAATTATTTTCTTCCGAACTCATCGAATTATATAGAATTGGGAAAAAGCTTTGAACACCTTAATGAATATAGTCTTGCAGAAGATTCCTGGAATATGGCTTCTGCTATGGTACCAAATAGATTTACGCCTAAATATCTTTTGGTAAAAATGCTTCTTAGAAAAGGAGACACTAATGAAGCTGGTGATATTGCCACGGAATTAGTAAACAAAAATGTTAAAATATGGTCTCCTGAGCTTCAGGCAATTCTTGATGAAATGAAACAAATAAAAAATACAAATGTGAATAGTAATCATTAATCTTTAACAAAAAAATCATGAAAAAAGCCGTTTTAAAACTTTTAATTTTACTAGTCTTCTTAGGCGGGATAGTTCTCGCATGTCAGGAAGAGTTTACTCAGATGTTTGATGACGCGAGTATTGAAATTGATGAAACTAAAACTTGGTATGAAAATAAATTTTCAGCGGGGATTAGTTTAAAGTCTATATCTTTTAGTGAAGGGAAATTATTGTCTAAGCCGGACTGGCCGCATGCTTTTAAACAGAGCCATAATAACTTTAATACCGTAGAAATTCCATTAATTTCTCAAGGCCGTTTTGGGATCGTAACATTAGAAAATAAACTTGCTTACGACGAAAGTGGAGATGATCGGTATATGGAATCAGTTACGCGTTTGGTAGCCTTAATAGAAAAAGAAAGTGGTAATGTTGCTCATGGATTTCTGATGACTATTATTCCAGACAAAGAGTACATGAAATCAAAAAAATTCAATGCATTACGTTCAACCTACTTGAAGTGGCAAAAAGGGTTTAGCGGCTGTATTTTATACCATAATTTAGACGGTAGTTTCTCAAATGGCTGGAAACTATCAAACGGGAATGTTACTAAAACTGTAAAATCGCCAGACAGCCTAGATATTGATATTCGCTTAAAATCAACCAGTTGTACAGCGTATTATTTGACAGAATGGTTCCAGAATTGTACCGATTGGTACACCAATGGAGAATATACAGGTACAACTTGCGGTACGCCATATTCAACCTCTACACACTTATATACTGAATGCATTGATACCGGTGGAGGTGGCGGCGGCGGATATTCCACAGCTGAAATAAATATTGATATCGATGGCTATGACAATTTAACAGATGCTGAAAAGGAATTAGTTAAACTTTTTCCTATTGAAGCAATAAAGATTTCTAAAAATAAGGATAAAGCGATTTTAAAAACTATTGAAGTATATGGAATCAATGGGCACAATGATAAATCAGATGCTTTTCGCCATGCTTATTTTCAGGCATTAAATGTAAAAGACATAGGACCTTATATGACTAAGTTATTTGCGGATGCCCACGAGGAAAATCCAACTCAACCTGACATAGAAAAACAAATGGACTTATACAATAATGAAAAGGGCATAGAAATTGGGGTAAGGCACAGATATGATGCTTTTTTCTGGGATGTTGCTGCGGATAAAGTATATCAATACCAATTAAATGGACAATTGTTTATTATAATAAATAATGAACTATGGCCTAGTAATAACTAATTGTAATGAAAAATACAGCATTAATATTTTTATTTACTCTTTTGGTTAGTTGTAACCCTGCGAAAGAGCTGAATGTTCCTGATGTAACTAAGGAAATGACGTTCAATATTGAACCAAATTCTGCCAAGAGTTATTCCTTGGTGTTAAAACCTAAAGGAATACTAGAAGGTGAATCCTCATTGCAAATATTTTCTGAAGATTCTTTGCTTAAATTTGAAGTTGTTTTATCAGGTAAAGTCGATACAATTTTTCGTTTCGATTGGTATGAGGAAAAGGGAAAGCTGAAATATGAACCTATTTCTACCAAATCGGGAAAATTGACAATAGAATACAGGTTTTATGATTAGTTAGGATATGGAAAATGAGCACTGTTTACTTTTTAACAGAGCTCATTTTATTTACCGATACCCCTAATAGCTAAAAATGGCAATATAACAGATGACGATGTTTACCAAAAGCAAGCATTGCAAACCTGTCAATTGTGTTTAGATTATCTCATTCATAAAAGAAAAATCTGTCAATGCTTCGATATAATAAAATAAAGCTGTTCGGTTCATTAATTGTTCTCTTAATTTTGGTTGCGCCATCATGGTATTTGTTTAACAATTATGATTATTTTCAAGATAAAGTCAGAACTAAGAAAGTATTGGAACTTGCGGGAGAAAACCAAATAGAATTAAAAAAAGTCTTAGACTATTTTTCAAATGATCCCCTCAAATTTAAAGCTGCAAAATACTTAATATTAAATATGCCAGGCCATTATTTTTATCAAAATAACTTTTCACGGCAGTATAATCTAATGTTAACTGAGGGTGCCTCAACTTATGGACAGACTTTAGATTTAAGGAACAAAAAAATTAGATCTCGTTGGGATACAATTAAAGTTGACATTGGTGCTATTAATTATTCAATACTTCCAAAAGTGGAAGATGTAAAAGTTATGTCTTCTGATTATTTGATATATCACATAAACCATGCTTTTGATACATGGAATAGTCCTTGGTGTGCGCATATGGATTTTGATGATTTTTGCAGATTCCTACTACCATACAGAGTTGAAAATGAACCACTGGAGGATTGGAGAAAGATTATTACAGAACAGAAACCATGGTTAACTGAATTAAAAAATTCTGGATATACTGTTTATCAAGCATGTTGTATTGTTAATGATAGTATAAAAAGCTGGATTTCAGGTTGTAGTGCTTTTGATTTTATACCTCGACAACCAGTAAGTGATTTATTCTTTTCAAGGGTAGGAAATTGTATAGATATGACAAGTTTTACGGTTTTCATTATGCGCACTGCTGGTATTCCTGTTGCGAGTGTTAAATGCCCTGGAGGACATAATTGGCATGTCTTATTTGATGAAGATGGTATTAAAGACTTTATGGGAGGAGAATTCAATCCCGTCAAAGAATTTGGAGGAATGTATTATCATAGAATGGGAATTCATATGATAAAATCTTATCTGAAGACTTACCATATTGAAAAAGCAAACACAGTATTATATGCGAAACAAAAAACCGAAGATATACCGCCTTTTTTTAGAAATCCATATTTTGAAGATATTTCAGAGAAAGTTTTGTTTAGGCAAAGTATTACTATTCCCATGTTCCCTAACAAAAATGAGAATGATAGATCTGTTATATATTTAAACCAAATTGGTGCTAATAAATATGAAGGAATACCAATTTCTTGGATTGAAAATACTAAAAATAGTAGTGTGACTTTCGATGGTATTAGTCCCACAGGCACTTATTTTTTATCAAGATATAATAACGGCAGATATAAACATGAAAGTAAACCTGTGAGCATTTTAAGCGATGGCAGCACACATATCTGGACTCCTAATTGGAATAAGTTAGTTAGTTGTAACATAACACGAAAGTTTGGGATGAGCTTTAAGATGAAAGAATTCTCGCAAAAGTTAATCGGCGCTGTTATTCAAGGAGCCAATAGTCCAGACTTCTTCGATGCAGATGAATTAGGAACTCTAAATAGAACTATCGAATTTTTGGATGGAGATACAATTAAATCTACAAAAGAATATAGATATTTAAGGTTGTTGCCATTAGATACGAGTTCAATTCACATCGCAGAACTAAAGTTTTTTGGAAGTGAAGGAAAAGTAATTAAAGGTTCTCTTATTAGTCCTAATAAAAATGAAAGTTCTCCTTACGCATTTGATGATGATATCACAACTAATTTTAATGGACAAAAGGGGGAGTGGATCGGACTAGATCTTGGAATGAAACGAAGCATCAAATCTTTTAAAATATTACCGAGAAACAATTTTAATGTAATTGAGCCAGGAGATGATTATGAATTATTTGTCTTTGATGATAAAATAATTTCTCTTGGGCTAAAAACTGCGGTTACAAATTCTCTTTATTATAACAATATTCCAGAAGGGGCTATTTTATTCTTGGTCAATAGAACAAAGGGCATTGAATTTCAACATTTTGTTCCATACGATGGAGGTCAATTGTGGATTAATGGCTTGCTAATTGATGAACTGACAGACTATATTGGTGGCCTATCTGTCAGATGAATATGAAAACAATATCCACAGATTAATTTTTGAGGTTGTGGCTCTGGATATTCCGGAAGCTACCACCCAGGAATCCGGCGTATACCACCCAGGTTGAGTAACTAAATCGAAGAACTTATTTGACTGACAATATTACCGTTTTTTTCTTAAACTCTCACCCATCAGTTCAAACCGATGTGCCGTGT
>JAGXHX010000083.1 GCA_024635955.1 Bacillota bacterium | reverse complement strand
ATTCTCTTGAAATATGCTCCAGAAATCGATAAGGAACTAGCTTATAAAAGTCAGGAATATCTATCAGCACAGTATAAGGCAGAAAAGCCAAGATGGGGTACTTTTGATGAGAATAGATGGGTTGCATTTTTTAATTGGTTGTATGAAAACAAGTTGATAACAAAGGATTTGCAATCAAAAGGCTTTACAAATGATTATTTACCCCAATAAAGATAACTAGGAGATAATTATGAGTTATTTTTCAGCACTAAACATAACTAAGAGCTTTCAAGAAAAAAAGGTTATCGAAAATATTTCGATAACCTTGAATGAAGGGGAATGCGTAAGTCTATTAGGAATAAGTGGTATAGGCAAGACGACGATTTTTAATATCTTGGCAGGATTTTTGAGTCCTGATAAAGGAATAGTATCATTTAAAAATAAGGATATTACAAATCAAATTGGTAAGATTAGCTATATGCAACAGGATGACTTGTTGCTGGAGCATAAGACAATTTTGGATAATGTGGCACTACCCTTGATAATTGGTGGTGAAAAAAAGTGGAAAGCTAAACAAAAGGCAAAGTCATATTTTGGTATATTTGGGCTTGATGATATATTTGATAAGTACCCTTGCCAGTTGTCTGGAGGTATGAGACAAAGAGCCGCACTGCTTAGGACATATCTTTTTTCTAATGATTTAAGCCTTTTGGATGAACCATTCAGCGCCTTGGATACTCTGACTAAACAGGCTATGCATAGGTGTTTTATGGATACTATTAAAGAAGTAAAAGCTACTACCTTATTCATCACACACGATATAGATGAAGCAATTTATTTGTCGGATCGTATCTATATTTTAAGTGGGTATCCTGGGAAAATTTCCAAGGAAATATCTTTAAAAGATATATTGAAGGATGAGTCTTTCTTTTGTTCTCTAAAGTATATGGAAATTAAACAAGAAATCATTAGTTCGCTTTAGACTAAACTCACCTAATTCTGATAGGTGCAAGTCAGATAAAGTTGCTTAAATAAAAGAAATTAGTACGCATATGGTTTTACGGAAGGACTATACAAAACCCTTACTTATCCAGGCTCTTTATTAAAGATTTACATTAGTATTACTTACAATACATAAAGCAGATATGATTTTTTATCATATCTGCTTTATGTTTATTAGTTCATGAATAACACACTCTTTAATTAATTATATAAATATATTCTAGTAAGCGGTCCATCCAGCATCGGCAGTAATTACTGTTCCATTTATCAAACTTGAATCATCACTAGCTAGAAATAGAGCAATCTTAGCAATTTCTATAGGTTCTCCTTGCCTTGGGTTTGTACCCATTCCAGATAATGCTTTTTCCATACCTAAACTGCTAGGAGCTTTTATTCCAGAACCAATGTCGGTATTTATTGCACCAGGGCTTATAGCATTACACCGTATTCCCTGATTGGCATACATGAATCCGATGTTTTTTGTCATTCCTACTAATGCGAATTTTGATGCAGTATAGGCCACACCAGCTCTTGCACCATATAAACCTCCAATAGATGATATGTTGATTATATTTCCATTTCCTTGAGGTGACATCTGTAAGATAGCTTTTCTTGACAAGTACATAGGCCCGCTTAAATTCACACCTAATACTTTATTCCAAAGTTCATCGGTAACTTCACCTACTGGCATCATCTCATCCATTATGCCAGCATTGTTTACAAGTATATCCAATTTACCATTCTTACTAATGACATCATCTAATATTTCATCCATACGTTTACGATCCGAAACATCTCCTATGTATGTCGTCAATCTATTTTTAGTTTTCTTATCATTTTTCAATTCTAATAAATTATCGTCTCTTATATCCACTGCAGCAATTATTCCACCCTCTTTTAAAAAAAGTATACTTATCTCTTTTCCAATACCGGAGTTGGCACCTGTAATTACGATGACTTTATCTTGAAGTTTCATTTTGTATATCTCCCTTCATAGGTTTTCACTTAGCTTAGCACTTTGTGATTATTTATTATATCTAAATTATATTCTATTAAATAATAGTATGCAAATTTAACATTGAAATAAGTGGATTAGTTGGACTTTTGTATATTTACAATGGTAAAATTGTATGCATATAAGTTTGATTTTTAAGTGGACAATTTTCGACGCACCACAGATTTTTGATTTTGAAAAATAAAGAAAATGAAATATGTGCGTAAATATAATATAAAAAAATGGAGCAGTTATGAAAAAAACAAAAAATTTACTTTTTAAAAAATTTACAGTCTATAGTTTAATAGCTTTTATTATAACTGGAGTAGTCCTTAACAATTTAATAATAAAACACATTAAAAATGACCTAACAGGGTTATTACCAGTTGGAGAAATAAACGTACATCTAAATAGTATTAATAGTTTAATTTTTATAGTCATGTTTATTGGACTTTTAATTTTATATCTATTTCTTATGAAGATAATATATAGTGCTTCGAAAACTCTGGTAAACCAAAATAGTTCATTGCAGGAACAAAAGTCAGAATTGGAAAAATCTAATGATATCTTAAAAAAAACATATAAAGATACAATAAAAACACTTTCAAGTACTGTAGATGCCAGAGATTCTTATACAGCAGGGCATTCTGAGAGAGTTGCAACCTTATCGGTTAAAATTGCTGAAAAATTAGGCTTGGAAATAAAGGAGATAGAAATACTTGAAACATCAGCTTTATTTCATGATATAGGCAAGATGGGCGTGCCAGATAGTATATTACTTAAGCCAGACAAGCTAAATGAGATGGAATTCGATAAAATTAAAGAGCACCCAACAATAGGTATTAATATACTTAATAATATTGAATTTATAAAAGAATCTTTGCCGGCAATAAAGCATCACCATGAAAGAGAAGATGGTAGTGGTTATCCTGATGGTCTTAAAGGTAAGGAGATTCCTCTTGGATCTAAGATTATAGGTATAGCGGATTCTTATGATGCAATGAAATCGGATAGACCATATAGAAAAGGCTTATCCCATGAAGCGGCAATCTTAGAGATTATTAGATGTAAGTCAACACAATTTGATTCTGAATTAGTAGATATATTTTTAACTATTGATTAGAAAATTAAACTGGCTGACAATATTTGTCAGCCAGTTTAATTTTAAATTTATTTAATTATATTTTTAACTCTTTGAAATAACATTTTTAAGTTGAGTATATTCTTCTGTTGTTATCTCACCTTTGGAAAGTCTTTCATTTAGTATAGTTAGAGATTTATCATTATCAAACTGGCTTTTTACGGAGTTTGATTTAACAAACTTCACAATAAACCAGATAACAAGAGCAATTACAATAATAACAACAATCGCCCAAAAAATAAACATTAACCAAAACCAGCCTCCATCCATCATATCATAGCCATAATTATCCCACATCATAAAAACACCTCTTTCTTTAATTGTAATTATTTAAATTAATCATGTATTAATTATAACATAGGATAAATTTATATAGTTGTATCTATTCAATAATTAATATACAATTTTATTAACAAGAAAATTACGAGAATTAGAAAATATTAATATTTAAAATTGTACAGGAGAAAACTAATGATATATTTAGATTATAATGCGACCACACCTATTGATCCAGAAGTAGCAGAAGCCATGCTTCCATTTTTGTATGAAAATTTTGGAAATCCATCAAGTAGTCATAAATTAGGGATAATTGCAAAAGGATATATAGAAACAGCAAGAAAACAAGTAGCAACTTTGTTGAACGCCTCCTTGGATGAAATTATCTTTACAAGTGGAGGTAGTGAATCAAATAATACAGTGTTAAAAGGAGTCGCCCATACTTATAAAAATAAAGGTAACCATATAATAACCTCACAAATTGAGCATCCATCAATTATTAACCCTTGTAAATATTTAGAAAAGTTAGGATATGAGGTTAGTTATGTTAAGGTTGATAAGATGGGTTTGGTTGATCCATTGGAAATAGAAGGATTAATCAAGGACAAAACTATAGTAGTTAGTATTATGCATTCGAATAATGAAACAGGAACAATACAACCAATTGAGCTAATTGCTGAAATTTGCAAAAGGCATGGAGTTTTATTACATACTGATGCTTCACAATCTTTAGGTAAAGAACCTATTGATGTTAAAAAACTAGATGTAGATTTCTTAACAATAGCAGGTCATAAACTATATGCTCCAAAAGGCATTGGCGCACTTTACATTAGAAAGGGCATAAGTATAGAGCCACTAATACATGGAGCAGGACATGAAAATGGTCGAAGAGCTGGGACCGAAAATATCATTCTTGAGGTAGGACTTGGTAAGGCATGTGAAATTGCTAGAAACAATCTGGGGAATAATAGCCTGAAGAAAAATACTGATTACTTTTACAAAAGACTTATCGAAATGTTTGGTGATATTATTCATTTAAATGGTCACCCAGAAAAAAGACTTACTAACACCTTGAATGTTAGCTTCATAGGATATAATGGATATGAGATATTAGATAATCTTGAAGATGTATTTGCATCTACCGGTTCAGCTTGTCATGCAGGATTGACTACTATCTCACCAGTGCTAAGTGCGATGGGTGCAAAGGAAGATGTTGGACGTGGTGCTATTAGATTTAGTCTTGGTAAGTATACTACTATTGAAGAAATTGATATTGTTATGGAAAACTTGAAAAGTATCATAAAGTGATTGAGATGGGAAAAGCAAATTAAATAATAAAATATATAAAAGAATTATTAAAATTAGAAGGAGTGTAAATTGGTGAAACCTATATATAAAAAATTATTAGATGAATTAGAAAATGGTCATATGGTTATAATAAAAACCTTCTTGAAGGATAATATGAATACCTTAGAAAAAGAAATAATTTTAGAAGATGAAATTAGCAAAGAACTTTTTGAACCATTAATTGTAGATGAAGGTAAGGGAAGTAAATATCTCCTGGAACCATTCTTCCCAGAACCAAAGCTAGTAATTTTTGGTGGAGGTCATATTGCCAAACCTTTAGTAGAATATGGAACAAGGGCTGGGTTTAGTGTTACTATAGTTGATGACCGACCATCTTTTGCCAATACTGGAAGATTTCCTTATGCGAATAAAGTCATATGCGAAAGCTTTGAAAAATCATTTGAGTTAATAAACTTCAATAAATCAGTTTTTGTTGTTATTGTGACTAGAGGGCACCGACATGATTTAGATTGTTTAAGGAATATAATGGATAAACAAACTGCATATATAGGAATGATTAGTTCTAAAAGACGGGCTAGAAATACAAAAGAGCAACTTCTGACAGAGGGGTTTAACAAACAGGAAATTGATAAAATTGTGGCTCCAATAGGTTTGGATATTGGTGCGATTACACCTGATGAAATAGCATTTTCAATTATTGCCCAGTTGATAAAAAAAAGAAGAATGGGTTCAGAAAAAAAATATAACTGGCCGGAATATGATAAAGAGGTACTTATGGAGATATCTTTAAATGATAATACACCTAAGGCTTTGGTAACTATTATATCAACAAAAGGCTCTGTACCTAGAAAAGCCGGAGCCAAAATGCTAATTTACAATAATGGTATTGTGAAAGGTAGTATTGGTGGAGGTTGCAGTGAGGCTGAAGTAATAGTAAATGCCAGAAGAATATTAAAACAAGGTGGCTACATGGTTCAATGTATTGATATGACAGGTGATATAGCTGAAGAAAAGGGGATGGCCTGCGGTGGAATTATGAATGTTTTAATTGAATCTTTGATTAATTAATAAATTGATACTAATAAAAATAGCACGTATCTAAAAGATGTGTGCTATTTTTATTATGTTAATTGAATACTAATGGGTGTAGGGTTAGTTAGATTATCACTAACTGGACATCTGTTATGCGTTGAAAAACGTCCACTATGAAAATATAGTATCTTATGCATAGGAGGATTTTGATAATTTAATACATAAGCCTCCAACAGGATTGAAAGTATACATACTTCAGAAAAGCGCCTTAAGGAACTTATGCTATCAAAAGCTCAACCTAAAAACAGATCAGAAGAAGAGATTACAGGTTATAGAGAAGTATTGAGTCTAATCCATGAAAGCCATGAACATATAATCCCTAAAAGTGGAGTTATATTGCAGTTACATCGTGATCTTTACCAATTTTCCCCAGCTTCAAATGCAGGGAAATATAAGAACTCTGATAATATAATTACTGAAGTAGATGCACAAGATAATACTTACATTAGATTACAGCCTCTACCTGCATATGAAACTCCAGGTGCTATGGAAAGTCTAACTGGTACCTTTAATGAAGCTGTAAAAATTGAGAGATATGATCCTCTGCTTCTAATTCCAATGTTTATCTTGGATTTTCTTTGCATTCATCCATTTAATGATGGTAATGGCAGAATGAGTAGACTACTTACTCTTTTAATTCTATATCGTTCAGGGTACATTGTAGGAAAATACATCAGTATAGAAATGATTATAGAAAAGACCAAAGAAACTTACTATGAAGTATTAAAAGAAAGCTCACAGAACTGGATAGATGGACATAACAAGTATAAGCCTTTTGTAAAATATTATCTTGAAGTCATCTTAATTGCTTATAAGGATTTCTCTGAAAGAGTAGAGCTTGTTCAAGAACAAGGAACAAACAAACAGATGAGAATAAAGCAATTATTTGATCAAAACCTAGGAACTCTTACCAAGAAAATGATAAGTGAAAAATATCCCGATATTAGTATCCCAACTATTGAGTTAACACTGGCAAATCTACTAAAGGAAGGCTATGTAGAAAAAACTGGTGCTGGTAGATCATCGGCATATAAAAAGATATATGAAGAAGAATAATCTATTTGAAATATTAACTTAAGCATCTCTAATGAGGTGCTTTTTTATTACAGAATAAGGAGGCTGAATATATATATTTGCATATCCTAGTATTCATATGGAAATTATAGGATAAATATTTTAAAAACAATTGACATACTTATGGAAACAATGTTAATATACATATATTGTATTTCATATAATTCATATATGAAATAAGAGTAATTAGAGAAATGGGGTGTTTTATGATAGCGTTTAAAGTTAAAGGAGTCATTGAAACCTTGGAACTTGAGTATTCGATTCGATGTTATAGTTGTTGAAGTTGAAAATTTATTTAGAATTAAAGTAGTAATGATCAAATATCAAGGAGAAAAATATGAATAAAAAGAAATTAATAGTAACGTTGATAATAGTGCTAGTTGCAATCATTGGAGTGATAGCAGGTTTTACAGTTTTTGGTAAAAGTGGGTCAGTAATTGATAATGATAATAAAACAAGATCAATTAGAACTGCTGACAATAATTCGACAGTGCTTCCTGCACCTAAGAATGTTAAGGAGTTACCTGAAGATAGTAAAATATTTGATAGTTATGTCTATTCTGTTGAAAAGTTAAAGGCTGATTATGATGAGGTTATTGTTTTAGATGCTCGTTCAAAGGAAGAGTATGATAAAGGACATTTGCCTAATGCGGTTCGTGCAACTTGGCAAGAGTGGTCTGAGGTTAAAGTTGAGCAAGACAGTGGAAATTGGGCTCATATTAAAACATTTGCTGAATTATCCAAGATTTTTGGTGATTTAGGTATTGATGGATCAAAGCCGGTTGTTATTTATACTGATACTCAGGTTGGATGGGGTGAAGAAGGTCGTCAATTGTGGACGTTGCGTGTGTTTGGATTGTCAAATACATATATTTTAAATGGTGGTATAAAAGCTTGGAAGGATGCTGGAGGAGAGATTAGCAAGGATGCAACTAAGATTACTCCTGTAACTGCTCCTACAGCTAAGCCTGATGAAAGCTTAATTGTTGAAACTGAATATGTATCAGCTAATTTGGATAAGGTTAATATTCTAGATGTAAGAGAGGATGCAGAATTTGCAGGTAAAAAGAATTATGGAGAGAAAACCAATGGTCGTATTCCTGATTCTAAGCATGTTTGGTTTAAGGATTTCTATAATGCTGATGGTACATTGTTATCACCTGCACAGATTAGAGGTAGAGTAGAGTCTCTTGGCTATGGTACTGACGAGGAAGTGATTGTTTATTGCACAGGTGGTATTCGTTCTGGGTTTACAACTATTGCTTTAAGAGCAGCTGGTTATAAAAAGGCGAGAAACTATAATGTGAGTTTTAGTGCTTGGGCTGGTACTGATCAAAGTATTGATAAAAAAGTGTTAGAGAATTTAAAGCTATATTAATTATCTATATCAATTTGGACGGATTAATACATACAAAACAAAAGATTTATATATTCATAGATTAATTAAATAAAAATACAAATGCAACTACTATATATATAGTAGTTGCATTTGTAACTTGATTTATGGGAAAAAATTAATTAGAACGGAGAATATTAATGAAAATTGCAAATGATTTGACAAAATTAATAGGCAATACCCCTTTAGTAAAGATTAGTAAGATTAATACAACGGAGGCTGAGATTGTTGCAAAGCTTGAAATATATAATCCTCTTGCTAGTGTAAAAGATAGAGTTGGTTTTTCTATGATAGAGGGGGCAGAAAAGGCTGGTCTAATAAAACCTGGAGATACCCTAATAGAGCCGTAATACTGGTATTGGATTAGCATTTGTTAGTGCAATAAAGGGCTATAAGCTTATTTTAACAATGCCTGAAACAATGAGTATTGAACGAAGAAAGATTCTTCATGTTCTGGGTGCAGAAGTTGTTTTAACAGAAGCATACGAGGGTATGGACGGAGCGGTTAAAAAATTAAAACCTGAAGTCGAAAGAACATTAGCGTATTATATAACAGGCTGCCATGCAGGATGTTTATTTAAAAGGCGAATTTCCAAAGTAGATGGAATAGTAGAAATGAGTAAATTAATAGAAGATGAAGAAGATAAGGTAAAAGGTATATTGGAAATATTAATACCAGCTTTCTATAACAGTAATAGTATAATAATGCTTCATTGCATAACAGGACTTCAAGCAGTGATAACCTTGAAAAATTATTTTGAAGATTATATAGTTGCTTTAGATATTTTCACAACTACGGCCTTAACTCATCTTTTAACACAAATAGATTTAGACATAAGAAATCAAAATACAAAAATAGAGGCTAAGTTTGATTAATTTATAACAATCAAACTTAGCCTCTTTCATATATTTTTATTATTCTCACTTATTAACAAAAGACTTTTGCTGACGTTGATAAAGTGCATATAAAATAATCATGAAAATCGGAAATAGGAAATCCCAATAAAGGACAATACCTGAATTACCAGGTGAAAAATTATTCTCTTGTATCATATGAATAATATGTGTATAGCCCGCACCCCAACCAAATATTAACTTCATAAGAATAAATGGAAACCAATAGGCCTTGTACCTAAAGCATAGAAAACCAACCAGACCAATACCAATAGATGCAAATCCCAACTCCATTTGGAAGCCGCTATTTTGAGGCCAGCCAATTCCTGACGCTACCTCGTTAGCAAAAAGAATATGACCGAATAGTCCACTCATGATAGTGAACCAACCTGATAGACCAATGGTGAAGGTTGCAACAAGTTCAGTCACTGACTCTTTTCTTTTTTTATTACGGGTTACAAGTAATGTTACAATAATTGAAATAAGAGTTACAGCAATTTGCAAATAGATATTTAGACCGGTAATTTCAAAAAAAGCATTCATTTTGTCCTCCTTATAGTTTCATTTTCTAACATGAAGTTTAAATTCAGTAATGTATGGATCCATCATTAAATCCTATTTTTAAATATTTGAGATGGGCATCTAAACCTTTTATTTAAACAACTCCAGTTTTTAAGTATGTTATTTTTATGATTTATATTAATATTAATCCTTTTCTACAACAATAAATGGAATCTTAATAAAACTTATAAAGAGGGCTATTGAAAGTATCAGTGCAAGATAGAAGGGTACTTGTATACCTTGTAAATGAAAGATTGACTGAATTCCATCAATGATAATAGGAGACATAAACTGACCTAAATACAACATAGCACTCATTATTGCCATTGCAGAAGTCATTTTTTCCCTTTCTATATGTAAGGATATTTGAGCATTAAGTATCGGTGCTAATGTGCCCATTCCAACACCAAGAGCAAACAAACCGAAAATAACCATAAAGATATTACCCGTAAAGCTTAATGAAAAAAATGACAAAGCCAACATACCCGAAGCAAAATATTTTGTATAGCTACCTAATTTGTTTACAATAAGTGATAATGCCAATCCAGTAGTAAAGGCAAAAACACTTTGAACAGACATAAGGAAGCCAATAAAAGAGGTAGGTACTAGATTTTCTTTTGTTACGATTATTGAGAAATTTGAAGGCACAGTGTAAAATACGACCATAGTTATGAACATAATAGATATATAAGGTGTAATTTTTCGAATGCTTTTCCCATCCAGTTTGTTTTTTGTTCTTTTTATTTCCGATTTTGGGAGATTGAAAATTACTAAAAGCATTACAACCAGTCCCAAAATATATATTGCAAAGGTATACCGCCAATTTAATGAAACTAGATATCCAGAAAGCATTATGGCAATAATTCCGCCTAGGTTATTCATAGCTGAAGAATAACCCATTAATTTCGATTGCTCATTTTTGTCAAAAAAATAAGCAATAAGTCCAGTTGACAATGGAGCTATTAATCCCACTCCTATTCCAAGAATTATTCTGAAGGCTAATAGAAAATAGATATTGTTAACAAATCCTGCTCCACAGCCACCAATGATATAAAATATAAGACCAATAATAGCAATGGTTTTTGAGGATAACCTTCTTGAAATGAAACTAAAAAGTAGTGCTGTAATAATGATAAACAGTGAAGGTATTGTTATTATTAATTTTATTAATAAAGGATCAACTTTGTTGAAATGAATTGCTATCTGACCCAATGCAGGTGCTACAGCAGCTCCTGACATTACGGTAACTAATGATAATGATAATATAGTTGCTTTAAGTTTTCTCATGTTATTTTCCTTTAGTTATTTTTAATGCATTATTAGACATGCTTTTAAGGTTTTTTATTATAGAGTCTTTTTCCACTTCAGTCATGTCTTCGGAAATGATATCTGTCCACTTCTTAAGTGTTTTAATAATTATTGATTGTATAGCGATTCCTTTTTCTGTCAGACTTATATTATAGGATCTTTTATCGTTCAGGCTTTTCTCTCTATTAACGTAACCCTTATTTTCAAGGCTTTTCATTGCTCTAGTCGTTAGGGCATCGTCGATAATAATCATATTAGACAAATGCTTTTGATTGACTCCGTCTTTTTCAGTAGCAAGATTGACTAGATAAATATACTCTGAAGAATTTAATCCATAGGGTTTTAATTCTCTGTTAAGGTAAATCTGTGATTGCCTGTGAAGAATTGAAATCCATTTTCCTATGCTTTTCATTTCCATATTTTCCATAAGTGTTCACCTCTTTATTTGACTTGATAATTAAATCATAAAATATATTAGTTGACATGTCAAGCAATATGCTGTGATGAAGTTTTTAACAATCTTTTTTGGGTCAAATTATTGATTGCGGAAAGGATTAAAACCAATTATAATGATATCAGATAAAAGTTTTAGGGGATTTATGGAATTAGGCTTGTATGCTAAAAAATATAGGACAAATTTTAACTCAGTCTAATATCGGATTCGAAGTGTTTAAATTTAAATAAGCTTCAAGTCATTTTTTCCTACCCATAGCAATAATTCTATAACTATAACCTGGCGTTCGTGAGATAGAGTGGAGATTTTTTGCAACAGAAGCAAAAATCTTAGATAGTCCAATCCCACTTCCGTAAATGGAAAGGATGGTGAAGTTATGAATTCAGAAATCATCATTGTATTAATGCAAAATATTGCGATTTTACTTGCAATGGTTTTCATCTATTCCTTGTTATTGAGCAAACATCAAACCGAGAAGCTCAACTATAAGATAGTACTAGGAATTTTTAATGGTTTGGTTGGTATTTTGTTAATGTGGTCAGCCCTACATCTGGACAATGGGGTCATTTTTGATACCAGATCCATTCTCATTAGCGTCTTGGGAATGTTCTTTGGAGCAATACCCACATTGATTGCTGCATCCATTATGATACTATATAGAATATCTCTAGGCGGACCTGGCATGATCGTTGGGGTTGTTGTTGTCTTAACAACTTCCGTCCTTGGGATTTTAGCTCACAAATACTATTTACAACAAATTCTTGATAATCTAAAAAATAGAGGCTGGAAATTTTATCTTTTTGGCCTGATTGTGCATATTGATATGCTTCTTTGCATGTTGATTTTGCCTGAAGAACTAAGATGGGAAACGCTGAGCTCAATATTTTTACCTGTCATTATTCTTTTCCCACTTGGTACTTATCTACTATGTAAAATTTTGCTGGATCAGATGGATAAAAACAACCTGTTGAATAAGCTTGCTGAAAGTGAGGACAAATACAGAAAACTGGCAGAAAACACTTCAGATCTCATTTGGACCTTGGACCAGGCGTTGAATTTTACTTATGTGAGTCAAGCATCGTTGCGAATCTTTGGAGAACCACCGGAAGCATTTAACCAAAAGGCCATTATTGACAGAATTATCCCTGAGGATCAAGAAAAAGTAAGGGTATTCTTCAATGACATTCTGTCAAGGACAAGAGATGATGAAGCTAAAAAAAATGAGCCTGGAATCCTGGAATGTCGCTACAAAAAAAACAATGGCATCACAATTTGGATTTCAATTAGTGCTAATGGGGTGAGAGATCAACAAGGAAAGATTACTGGAATTATTGGTAACATTCGTGATATCGATTATCTAAAAAAGATAGAAATAGAAAACAACCGTCAAACTGCCTTGATAGTGTCAATGATTGACTCCATTCCGGATTTGATTTTCTATAAGGATGTGGAAGGGCGATTTAAGGGCTGCAACGATGCATTTGCAGAATTATGTGGAAGACCAAAAAGTGAAATACTTGGTAAAACTGACCATGAATTTTTTAACCTGGCTGAGGCGGATTGGTTTCGACAAATTGACATGAAGATAATGGCAGAAAAAACCCAAAGACAAGTGGAAGAACTAGTCACCTACCCAGATGGAAGCAAGAGGATGTTGGATACCTTAAAGACTCCTTATTGGTCTTCGGATGGCATAGTGGCTGGAATTATTGGTGTAAGCAGGGATATTACCGAGCGAAAGCAAAAGGATGAAGAAATCCAATATATTGCTTTCCATGACTACTTAACAGGATTGTACAATCGACGATTTTATGAAGAGGAACTTCATCGCTTGGATGTGCCAAGAAATCTGCCCTTGACCGTTGTCATGGGAGATGTTAATGGATTGAAGCTGATCAACGATTCCTTTGGCCACAACTGTGGGGATATATTACTCCAAAAGGTCGCCCAACTCATTAAGCTTCATTGTCGTAATGATGATATTATAGCCAGATTTGGTGGTGATGAGTTTGTCATACTACTGCCAAACACTACTGCATCAGATGCAGAAATCATATTGGAACGGATTCATGAAAGTCTTAGTAAGGAGAGTATCAATGGTGTGGTTTTATCTGTATCTTTTGGAAGACAGACTAAAACCAATGAGGATGAAGACATTGAAATCATTACAAAAGGTGCTGAAGATAATATGTATCGAAATAAATTCCTGGTTGGGGCGAGTGTTCGCAGCAAGACTATAGATATTATCATGAACACCTTGTATGAGAAAAACAATAGGGAAATGCTTCATTCCAAACGGGTTAGCCAAATTTGTGAAAAAATCGCCATCCAGATGAATCTTGAAAAGAGCACTATCGAGCAACTTAAGGTGGCCGGATTGTTTCATGACATTGGAAAGATTGGCATAGACGAAAATATTCTTAATAGCCCGGACCAATTGACGGAAGATCAGTTGATTGAAATGAAAAAGCATTCGGAAATTGGCTATCGAATTCTTAGCGGTTCTGATGAGTTTTCAGATATTGCCAGATTTGTATTAGAACATCAAGAAAAGTGGGATGGATCAGGCTATCCTAAAGGAATTGCCGGGGATAGTATTTCCCGGGAGGCTCGTATCATAGCACTGGCAGATGCATTTGACGCTATGACTAGGCCTAGGACCTATGGGACCTTGTTTACGGTTGAGCAGGCCCTGGAGGAAATCAAAAGGTGCGCTGGTACTCACTTTGATCCGATATTATCAAAAATGTTTGTTGAAAATTATTGGGAAATGTTCGGATAGGAGATAATATAATTCAGAAAAAAACGAGCATTGGGTATTATTATTCGCTCTAAACCGTCCACCTTAAGTTGGTCGAAAGAAATTGTGCTTTAGCTGAACTATTAAGTAAAAAGCTTGAACAGAATAAGAACTATAAACTCTTATCTGTAACCAGATTAAATATAGTTTGCTTTACTATCAAATTAGGAGATAGCATTGCTACCTTAGAACAGATACAGCAGTACTTAAACATAGTTAATAAGGAAGGTAGAGCATTCTTCACCCAAACTTTATACAAAGGAATACCGGGAATAAGAGCAGCTATTAGTAATTGGATGACTGAGGAAAAGGATATTGAAATTAAAGATAAAGATATAAATGAAGTTGAAAAAGTGATTGGTACCATTGCACTACTTAAAAAAGAAAAGAACGTTGGTGTCTTGAAAAAGTTTTTTGTAGACAGTCCCTATAGGGGCAGGGAGTTTGGTGTTAGTTCAAAGTTATTTGATACTTTGTTGACCTTTAGTAAAAGGATTGGTCTAAGACAGATAATTCTTGATACCCCGGCTTTGGCTGTCAGATCACATAGTTTTTATAGGAAAGTGGGCTTCAGGTTGATTAGTAGAGCGGAACTGCCTATCGAATATACATTTCCTGATAGGGATTCACTCTTGTTCCTGTTGGATATTGAGGGATAATATAACTGAACTATTAGATAAGTTATATTCTCAGCTTGATTAACAGCAATCCATGTACATAGATATATATATTGCTTTATATTGATTTTTAAAAAAATAGGAGTATATTAAACATATAAGATATATTTAAATAATACTTAGTTTTAAGGAATTATGGTTTAGGAAAATTAATAAAAGATTAGCCATAGGTCTGATACTGATAGGACTATTGGCAATTATCAATAAACCGATTCCATTACTTAAAGTTATTATGGCTGTATTGGCAATTACTGCCAGAGTTCTGATTTTACTTGACAGTTAGGTCTAGAACAAGGAGGTATATCATGGGAGAGTTCAAGGATGACATGGAAAAAATTGCTGAAGATACTAAAAAAATAGCAAGCGATTTAAAAAAACAAACAGAAAAGAAAATTAAGGAATTTAATAAAAAAGCAAATGAAAAAAATAAAGAGAAAAAAGAAGACGGTAAAGAAAAAATTGATAAAAAACTAGAAAAGATCCAAGAGAAGCTACGTAAAAAAGATTAAAATTATAAAATGAAAGGTAGGGTAAAAAATGGAAGAAAGAACCAAGAAAACCGGAAAAAACTACGAAAGTGGAACTAATCACATAATTCAACGTGTAATTGGAATCATTTTTATCATCATTGAAGTAATCTTAGGATTCAGATTAGTTTTCAAGCTACTAGGAGCAAATGCAGAAAACTTCTTCGTTAAATTAATCTACGACGTCAGTCAGGTATTCGTAGGAGTTTTCGAAGGAATATTTTCTCAAGCTTCAACTAAAGGTTTAGAGACCACAGGGGTATTTGAACCAGCTACCTTGATTGCTATGGTAGTGATAGGCATAATAGCCTGGATCATATTAATTTTAATTAAACCTAGGGATAGAAGAAAAGTAGAAAAAGAAGTAACAATAGAAAAAGATGAGGATAAATAAAAATAAAAAAGGAAGGGGTGATGAATCATGTTATGGGCTATAATAGTAATATTAGTAGTTTTATGGTTATTAGGACTGTTAACTTCAATCGGTGGAGCATTAATTCATATTCTCTTGGTTATTGCACTCATAATTCTAGTTGTACAATTAGTTCAAGGCCGAAAAGGTTAAACATTTTAAAAAATAGAACGGGTAGACTATATAGTCTACCCGTTCTATTTATTTATATCATATAACCCTGTAACACCTAGTCTTT
>JAGXHX010000082.1 GCA_024635955.1 Bacillota bacterium | reverse complement strand
ATTACCATATCATCACCTAAACCTTTGAATAGTGTTTGGAAAAGGTGATTATGTGTGTTTATTAATCCTGGGAATACCACTTTATCAGTAGCATCAATTATTTTTTTGGCTTCTGGATATCTTGATGTTAGTTCTTTACTATCACCTATATCAACAATTTTGTTACCTTCGATGGCTATGGCACTATTTTGTAAAATTTTACCTTCATCAACTGTAACAATTTGCGCATTTTTAATTAGTATATCGATCATTTTTATCACACCTTTACTTTTAACTTGTAAATGTTTTCAAACATCCATAAAAATTTTATCATAAACTTTTATGTAAAACAAATATTTAAATAAAAATGACCATCTAATTAGATGGTCATTTAATTTAGGCTTTATATGAATTTTTACCATTTCTTTTTGCTTCATATAGTTTTTTATCAGCGTTATTTATAAATTCATCGAGATTTTCTTCTTTATTTAAAGTTGTTACGCCAATACTTAAAGTAGCATGTATAGTTTCGCCACTTTTCAGTTTTATTTCAGATTTATTAACTGTGGTCCTAATCCGTTGAGCTACACCAATAGAATCATTCTTATCTGTATTAACTAAACCAACAAGAAACTCGTCACCACCATATCGACCAAAAATGTCAGGACTTCTTAATTCACTTTTTATTAAACTGGCAATTGTTGAAAGAACTTTGTCCCCAGCTAAATGTCCATATTGATCATTAATAGTTTTAAAATCATCAATATCTATCATCAGAAGTGAAAATGGGGCAGGACTATCTTTTATATTATTAAATAATTCTAATAACAATTGAATTGAATATTGTCTATTATAAGTATTGCATAGTGCATCTGTTTGAGCCATTTCTTTAAGAGTCTGGCCTTCAATTTTTTCAGTAACATCCATACAACTACCAATATAACCTAAAAAGTCACCATTTTCATTATAGAAAGGAGTTCCTCTATCATTTATCCATCTATACTGACCGTCATATCTTTTAAGACGGTAGTCCATTTCAAATTTTTGTTGTTTTTCAAAACTGTCTACATAAATTTTTACACATCTATCAAAATCATCAGGGTGAACTCCCTGCGCCCAACCAAAACCAAGCTCTTCTTCAAGAGTTCTGCCTGTAAAATCTAGCCAAATCTTATTAAAATAATCACATTCGGTAGTAAGATTTGATCTCCAGATCATATTAGGAGAAAATTCGATAATTTGATGATATTGTTCTAAATCCATCATAATCATTTGCCTCCATAATTATTTATTATGTGAAAATTATATACTTAATTAGTAATGAAAACAATAGAAAGCTGATATACTTTAAATAAAAAATAGGGTTTAAGAAAGAATGAGTTAAGGGTATTGACATGTATTATTATAATATTAAGTACCAGTAAATTATTACTGATATGATTCTACTTGATTTTGATTTAATATTATTTTATACTAATGTCAAACAGAAAGAGGAAGTGTTTTACATTCATAAAATTAAAAAAAAGGAGTGATTAAAGATGAAAAAAACTTATGCTAAATTTTTTGGAATGATTATAACTGCTGGGATTTTTATGTATGTAGCTATGTATCTTAATACTTATCAATTAGATCATATATACTTTAGCGAGGAAAGATTATATATGACAATACTTTCCACCTGTGTTATGGCAGTAGTAATGCTTTTATTTATGCTAGGTATGCTTAAAGATAAAAAGGTTAATATGGCTATAGTAGGAATAAGTTTATTAATATTTGTATCATCATTTTATTTAATGAGAAATCAAACTACTATAGGTGATGTAGATTATATGGAAGGTATGATTCCTCATCACTCTATAGCAATTTTAACCAGTAAACGTGCAAAAATAGAAGATCCTAGAGTTAGAGAATTAGCAGATGGTATAATTAAGGCTCAGGTAAAAGAGATAAAAGAAATGAAAGCCTTAATAGAAGATCTTAAAAATAAAGATTAAACCTATAATTAAATGTAGATTTTTTTTGATTTCATACTAATTTAATTATGAAGTGCACCCCGAATGTTGGACAAAAAACTAACATTTGGAGGTGCATTTTTATGTCAAAATATTCGTATGAAGAAAGATTAGAAGTAGTTATTAGAATTGTAGAGGAAGGAATGTCTCCCAAACAGAGTGCACATATCTTAGGAACAAGTCATGAGCATGTACGAAATATAAATTCAATTCCACAGAATATCTGATGAGCGAAATTGAAGAATACATATATTATTACAACAATAAACGAATTAAATGCAAATTAAAAGGACTGAGTCCAGTACAATACCGGATTCAGTCCCTAAGAGTTGCTTAATTAAACTGTTCAAAATTTGGGGTTCAGTTCATTATTCTGTGAAATCTATATTAATTTCTTTAACATCCCAAAGTGTTTCGATTTTTTCTATAGCGTCAGATTTAATTGCATTGGCAAATTGATGATTTTCTGGAAGATCAATTGATATATGTACTATACCATCTTTTACACTAACTTCCTTAACAAGATTGGTAGTTACCATATCCAAACCCTTGATTGGATTCATAACTTTCTTCAATCTTTTCCTTATGACTTCTTCAGTAGTTTCTACCTTTTCAGTAATTAGACCATGTTTCTCTTCATAATTTTGTATAGCAGCTCTTAAAGATTCTACAGCTAATACAGAACAATGAACCTTAATAGAAGGCAAACCGCCAAGAGCATCTGAAGCCTGTTTCCAGGTAATTTTTTTAGCTTCTCCAATTGTTTTACCTTTAGCTAGTTCAGTTATTATTGAGCCAGTTGCAATATTTGAAGCACAACCATAAGACTCAAATTTAATATCAGTTATTATCAAAGTTTTTGGATCAACTTTAAGATAAAGTGAGACCATGTCACCACAAGCCGGACTACCCTCCATGGCTTTACCATCAGGATTTTCAATACTTCCAATATTTCTTGGATTCTTAAAATGTTCTAATACTATATCATTATATGGAAATGACATCTTTATACCTCCTTCTCTTTTCCCAAGGGACTGATTATTCTTAATTTTTTAATAATATCAGCAAGGGTTTCTACTACATATTCAACTTCTTCCATTGTATTATACCTACCTAAACTAAACCTGATAGAACCATGAGCTCTTTCATGATCTCCGCCAATAGCAGCTATTACATGACTAGCTTCAAGAGATCTGCTGAAACAAGCAGAACCTGTACTTACAGCTATGTCATACATATCAAGATGGAGTGTAATTGATTCACCTTCAACAAAATGAAAACTAATATTAGTATTTTGTGGTAACCTTTTAATTTTATCTCCATTAATTGTTACTTCTGGTATTTTTGCAACAATCATTTCAACAATTTTATTGCTCATTGCTTGTAGCCTCTTGTTTTCTTCATCATTTACTAATTCAACAGCTTTTGCAAATCCTACAGCACCAGGAATATTATCCATACCACCCCTTAAATTAAATTCTTGAAAACCACCATCCATTATTTTGGCTATTGGTGTACCTTTACGAATATATAGACCACCAATTCCTTTAGGACCGTGGATAGTATGAGCTGAAACAGTTATTAAATCGGCAGGTATATCTTTGACATCAAGAGGGACTCTAGTAAAACTATGAGTAGCATCAGTATGGAATATAGTGTGCTTTTTCCAACAGAGGTTCCCTATTTTTTGAATATCTTGTAATGTTCCGATTTCTTGATTTGCATGTTGAATAGAAACAAGAATAGTTTCTTCAGTTATCAAGTTTTCTAACTCCTCAATATTTACAAAACCAAACTCATCAACATCAATATAGTCGATCTTGAAACCCTCTTTCTCCAAGGTTTTAGCACTATAAAGAACAGGGAAATCTTCAATTTTACTTATTATTATATGTTTGCCTTTTTTTGATCCTAAGGCTTTGGCTACTCCTTTTAAGGCAAGATTGCTTGATTCTGCACTGCCTGAGGTAAAGATAAACTCAGTATTTTCTGCACCCAAACTTTTAGCTAGAAAAGTTCTAGCCTCGTCTAATGCATTTTTAGCATCTATTCCCATAGAATAACCGAATTCTGAGGTAGCTATTGAATAATTTTCGAAGAAAAAAGGTTTCATAGCTTCCATTACTTTTTCATCTAGCCGTGTGGCTGCAGCATTATCCATATATATATTTTTATCCATTTGATTACTCCATTTCTATATAAATAAGGTTATATTTGAATCTCTTGCTTCTTTAATATAAGTGCCAACAGCACCATATTCATCAATTAGATCTTCTCTTAAATCACTTCTTTGAATACCCATAATACCCATTGTCATTTCACAAGCTATTATTCGTCCACCAAGTTCTTTGAAATCGTCTAACAAGTGGTCCAAACTAGCTACATTATTTTTCTTCATTCGACTAAGAATCATTCTTCTACCTAAGCTTAGAAAATTCATTTTTGATAATGGACCTTTATTAAGACCACCTTTTTTTAATCGTAAAAGTCCCCAAAATGTAAAATAGAGGGAAACTTCCATACCCATTGCTAAAGAACCATTAGATATAATTAGGGCACTATATAACTTATCCATATCTCCACTTTGGACAACAATCGTAGTTTTATCTTCCATTATATTATTCTCCTTATTTTTCAATTTTAATTTTCCAAATTCCATCTGTTTCTTCAATGCTTACTACTTTAAGCTTTAATGCAGCCGCCGCCATAGGAATTTCTTTTTTAGAGGCTGAATTAGAGCCTGTTATTTCTATGATGTCACCTGGCTGGGCCTTTTTTACTGCTTTTCTAGTTTCTACTAAGGGTACTGGACAATTTTCTCCTGTAACATTAATATGTATCTCTGCCATAAAAATTACCTCCTTTTTTCATAGTATTCTTATAAGATTAGTGTATCAGATTTTTATAGTATTGAAAAGATTACTTAATAAGAGTAATATCTTTTATATAGAGACAATTAAAGAGGAGTTAAGATGAATTATGATAATTATAAAATAGAAACATATATTCCGGAAGAATTTTTTTTGTTATTGAGAAAAAAACTAAATGAAATAGGAGCACTTACAATTGATGAAATATATGATAATTGTATAACCACTTCGAAAGTAGTAAGTTACTGGAGGCCTTTAAAAGGTTCTAATCCATACAGTGGAGATATAGGAGAAGTTTCACAAGAAGATGAAATAAAGGTGGAGTTTTGTTGTTCTAGGAATTTGCTTAGTTTAGTGATAGATATTATAAAAACTATTCATCCTTATGAAAAACCGGTAATTATCGTTTTACCAATAATTAGTATTCAAATATGAACTAAAAGGAGCAAATATAATGAATAAGAATATAGTAATAACAGGAAGTACTAAAGGTATTGGACTGGAAATGGCTAAAAAATTCCTTGAAGCAGGTTGTAATGTAACTATTTCTGGAAGAAAGAGTGCAATGAATGATGAACTAGTACTAGCACTTAATAAATACAAAGATAAATATATTTATGTGCAATGTGATGTTAAAGAGAAAGAAAACCTAAAGAAATTATGGGTTGCATCACAAAAAAAATGGTCAACTGTGGATATTTGGATAAATAACGCAGGTGTAAATGTTCCGCATAAGAATATTTGGGAAACTGAGATATGTTATACTGAAAATGTAATTAACACAAATATTTTAGGTATGATTTATGGTTCACAAATAGCTGCTGAAAATATGTTAAAACAAAAAAAAGGTGCAATCTATAGTATGGAGGGTCTTGGATCTAATAACATGTGGCAAATTAAAACTATTCTATATGGAACAACAAAATGTGCTTTAACATATTTTATGATTGGCTTGGCCAAAGAATTAAAAGACAGTGGTATTATTGCAGGACGTTTATCTCCGGGAATGATGTTAACAGATTTTATAACTAAAGGTCCAGAGGGAGAAAATTCTGAACATTTAGAAAATAATAGTTTTAAAAAAATATTTAATATTTTAGGTGATAAACCTGAAACAGTTGCGGAATTTTTCGTTCCAAGAATTCTTCATAATTCTAAAAATGGTACAAGAATTGCCTGGTTAACAAACACAAAAACAGCACTAAGATTTATTAGTGCACCATTTAATAAAAGAAAACTAATTTAGAGTGGAGTAATAAAATTGAAATATATTTATAATGAGAATAGACAATATTTAATTGAAAAACTTATGAACTATAAATTAAATAAAATAGATGAAAAATTATTAATAAAACATTTTCTTAAAGAAAATAAAACTTCAATGTTGAAATTCCTGTATAAGAATGTCGATGAGGATAAGCAAAAAAATTTATATAAAAAAAAATATAGCAAGACTATATTAGCAATCATTATACTAACTTTAATTTTAGTTGTGTTGATGTTCAGTGCATATAATTATTTAACTACAAGTTTAGATAATGTTGGAAAAGTGATTTTAGCTTTAATGTTTTTGTTATTTCATATAATACTATTAGCTGATTTAATATTATTATTCTATAGTGAAATTCTATTAAAGAATAATGTTATTAATAAACTAAGAGAAAATTTATAATTAATGGAGGTGTAAATTATGGAAAATGAAAATATGGAAAATCAAGAAATGGAAATTAATGAGGAAGGCATTAAACCAAAATGTAATAAAGAAAAAAAATATAACAATAAGAGTATGCATGCTTCAGGTGGAGCTGTTTATGGGTTAGGATTTATTGGAGCAGTTGTCTATTTTTATCAACAGCTAGTGGCTTTTGGATTGGTGTATTAGGTTTCTTGAAAGCCATAGTTTGGCCTGCAATATTAGTCTTTGAATTAATGAAATATTTAAATCTTTAAAATTAGTATTTTTTATATAAACCATCTTCGGATGGTTTATATTTATAAATATAGAAATAATTGACTAAAAATAGCTAAAATTATATAATTATAGAAAATAAGGAGAGGTGAATATAATGGAACATATAGATTTATTAGTCATTAATGCAAATATTATTACAATGAACGCTAATCGTGAAATTCTTAAAGGTTATGGCTTAGCAATAAAAAAAGACATTATAATTGATATTAAAAAAACTGATGATTTACTAAATGAATATTCAGGGGAGAAAGTAATAGATGCTAAAGGGAAATATATATTCCCCGGGATGATTAATACTCATAATCATTTATTTCAAGTTTTATTTAAAGGTATTGGTAAAGAAAAAGATTTGATAAAATGGTTGGAAGAGGCTATACAAAAACCATATTTTAATATTAGTGAAGAAGATATATATCTTGCTGCTACAGTTGGGTGTATTGAAAATATTAAGTCTGGAGTGACGACTGTAGTAGATTATCAATATGCTAATGGCAAACCCAAATTAAATGATGCAGTTTGTCAGGCCTTCTTGGATTTAGGCATTAGAGGTATACTCGCAAGAGGATATACTGATTCAACTGATTTTCCTAAATACAGTGGTAAAGAGATAGTAGAAACTGAGGAAGATTTTTTTAATGATGTGAAAAGACTTCATAAAAAATATATGAACATACCAACTATTGATATTGCTTTGGCACCCGGAATAATTTGGGTTATGTCAGAAGATGGATTTAGAAAATGTGCCAAGTTAGCAAATGAATTGGATACTTTTAATACAATACATACCTTAGAAACTGAAGAGGACAATGCATATTCTCTTGAAAAACATGGAGTGTCTACAATTGATTTTTATGAAAAAACAGGAATATTGAAATCGAAATTTTTAGCAGTTCATTGTGCGCAAATAAATGAAAAAGAAATTAAAAAGCTAAAAAAATATGATGTAAGAGTATCCTATAATGCTATCTCAAATATGCTTATCGGATATAAGACACTACCTGTACAAGATTTGCTTGATGAAGGGATAGTAGTTGGAATTGCAACAGATGGAGCAGCTTCAAATGATAATCAAAATATGATGGAGGTCTTAAAAATTTCACCGTTATGGCAAAAAGCTTTTTATAGAGACCCTGCTGTTATTCCAGCTTTGAAAGTTGTTGAAATGGCCACAATAGACGGAGCTGATGCTATCTATAAAAAGGAACAATTAGGCTCGTTGGAAATTGGTAAAAAAGCAGATTTCTTCATTTTCAATCATAGGAAATGCAATACTGCGCCTTTATATGATCCAATTGTTAGGTTAGTTTATAGTGCAGATGAAAATAATGTGGAAACAACTGTAATTGCTGGAAAAGTTGTTATGGAAAATGGTAAAATTATTGGAATTGACGAAGATGCTTTATATGAAAAAATCCAAAGTACTGCTGAAGAACTTTGGAAAAGATCTAATATTGAAATAGTATAGAAATTAGTTATCTTTTAGAGGCTGTAGGGCAAACCAAAAAGATACGCATCTTTTTGTATTAGCATTTTTGAATGAGTGTGTTGTATTACCAGGAATGAACAGTATATCATTTTTTTCTGCAATAAAAGATTCATCAAAAAGATTAATTTCTAGCTTACCTTCAGTAACAATTACCATGTTATCTTCAGGTAGGCCTAGAGATGTTTCTGCATCCTTGCAAGATTCGTTTATAGTTATACAAACACACTTATAGGGCATTGTGCTGCAGGTAGCTAATTCATAAAGTATGCCTGATTTTAATTTTAGAATTTCTTCAAATTCACTGCGTTTGGTTAGTGTTTTTGTATTTATTTTTTTTTCAGTTAGAAAATCTGTGATTGTTATATTTAATGCTTCAGTAATGGAGATAAGATTAACAAGAGTTGGACTAGTAACATCTCTTTCGATGTTACTTAAAAGACTAACTGATAGATTAGTTATAAGTGAAAGATCTTTAAGTGTCATATCTTTTGCTTTTCTAACAGATCTAAGTTTATTTCCTATTTTCATAAATTCACCTCAAGTTGTTATATAAGTATTATCACTATAGTTAGTCTAAATCAAATAGACTATTCAAGTCAATATTAATTTCATATAGAATAAAAGTAAAGGAGAAATTATGATGAAAGTACTAGCTTTTTTTGGAGGGGCAAGAAAAAATGGCAATACAATGGCCATGTTAAATTATCTATTAGACCAACTAGAGGGAGAAAAGGAGATTATAAATTGTTATAGTTTAAAAGTTTCACCTTGTACTGATTGTAGGTATTGTTTTAAACATAGGGCATGTAGTATAAAAGATGAAATGGTTGAAATTTACAGAAAAGTTGATGAAGCTGATATTATAATATTTGCTTCTCCAGTATATATCTTTGGTGTACCAGGACCGATGAAGGTGATGCTAGATAGGTTTCAAATGTTTTGGTCAGGTGTCATAAGAGGAGATCAGCCAGAAACGTTCACTAAAAAAGGCGCATTCCTAATGAGTGGTGGCGGTCCATTATTTGAGAATCAATTTACAGGAGGTGGACTTACTCTATCTGATGCCTTAGTAATCTGTAATGCAAAGAAGGTCGGAGAAGTTCTGATGGATGATGCTGATATAGTTAAAAATTTAGATCAAAGACCTGAGATAAAAGAAAAACTAGAGGAGTTAGCTATTCTTTTAACAAAGTAAAGGGCGTTTTGTGGTTTACTGATGGTTTTAATGATAGTATGCTATTATTAAAACAAAGGGGTGATCTGAATGAAAATTCTAGCAATTTTTGGAAGTGCAAGGAAAAATGGAATAACAATGGCAATGTTAAATATGCTTTTGGATAATCTAGTAGGTGAGAAAGAAATAATAAACTGCTATGATTTGAAAATTAAACCTTGTAATGATTGTAGATATTGTTATACACATACAGAATGTCCAATTAAGGATGATATGGTTGATGTTTATAGAAAAGTAGATGAAGCTGACATTATAATATTTGCCTCACCTATATATTTCTTTGGAGTACCAGGGCCAATGAAGGTGTTTATGGATAGATTCCAAGTATCTTGGGCATCTATATTAAGAGGAGATAAACCTGAAAAATATACTAAAAAAGGTGCTATATTAATGAGTGGTGGTAGTAAATTTTTTAAGACGCAATTTACAGCTGGATTATTAGAAATTTCTGAAGCACTGAATGTATATAATGCAGAAAAAGTTGGAGAAGTATTGATGGATGATGGTGATAATGTTAAAAACTTAGATCAAAGACCAGAAATTAAAGCAAAAATATTAGAAGTAGCAAATCTTTTAAAATAAAATTATTGAGTGAATACATTTTGATATCGGTTTTTAGTATTTTAAAAAGAGTTTACAATAAGTGATTATGATGTTAGTATTAGTACATAATATATACTTGTAGGGGTTGTGAGTTTTATGTGGAAATCTGTGTTACTAGGTATTACTTTTGGTATTATATTAGCTGGGATTTTAATGTATTCACTTTGGCACCTTGCTTACGACATCTTACCAGTAATTATAAAGTGAAAGTTATATAAATTGATTGTTTTTTAATATTTTATATATTAATTTGACTAGATAAATACTTTATGGTAGTATTAAACTCAATTAAATAAGAACTTCAGGGCAGGGTGAGATTCCCTACCGGTGGTAATAGTCCACGAGCCTCAAAAGGGTTGACTTGGTGTAATTCCAAGACCGACAGTAAAGTCTGGATGGGAGAAGTTAAGTATAGTTCATATACTTTATATGTAGCAATAGTGTCATATAAAGATATATATATATGTAATTATAAAAATTTTGCTCTGAAGTTTAACTTCAGAGCTTTTTTATTGGAGGAATTACTATGGATGATGACAAAAAATTTATGAAAAGAGCAATTACATTAGCCAGAAAAGGAGCAGGAAAGACTAGTCCAAATCCAATGGTAGGAGCAGTTATAGTAAAAGCGGGGAAAATTATTGGAGAAGGATATCATAAATTTTATGGAGGCAATCATGCAGAAATTGAAGCTATTAACTCTGCTAAAGAATCTGTGAAAGGTGCAACGATTTATGTGAATCTTGAACCTTGTTCTCATTATGGAAAAACACCACCATGTGCAAACAGACTTGTGGAAGAAGGATTTGAGAAAGTAGTAATTGCTATGCTGGACCCAAACTCTAAAGTAGCAGGACAAGGAATTGAAATACTAAAAAAAAATAATATTAAAGTAATAGTTGGAGTGCTAGAAGAGGAAGCCAGACAAATTAATGAAATATTTGTTAAATATATAACCAGAAAAATACCATATGTTTATCTTAAGTATGCAATGACCATAGATGGTAAAATTGCTTCAACTACTGGTGATTCTAAATGGATAACAAATGATAAATCTAGACAAAAAGTACATGAATTAAGAAATAGGGTTGGAGCAATAATGGTAGGTATAGGTACAATTATTGCTGATGATCCAAGTCTTAATACTAGAATAAATAGAAGGACAAGGAAAGATCCGATTAGAATTATCCTTGATAGCGAAGGTAGAATACCCTTAACTGCTAAAGTTCTTAATATAGATTCAAATTCCAAAACAATTGTAGTAGTAACAAAAAAAGCAAAGCCTATAAAGATTGCTGCTATTGAAGAAACTGGTGCAGAAATTCTGGTTATAAATCAAAAGAATGAAAAAGTAGATCTTGTTAGTTTGCTAAAAGTATTGGGAAATAGAGGTGTTGATAGCATTTTAATTGAAGGTGGTGGAGAAGTAAGCTATAGTGCTTTAACTGATAACTTAGTTGATAAAGTAATGGCATATATTGCACCTAAGATAATAGGTGGTTCTAGTGCACCAACCCCAGTTGGTGGTATGGGTATTCTTCAGATGGTTGATGCTATTGAATTAATAAATATAAAAAGAAAAGTTTACGGTCAAGATATCCTAATTGAAGGCTATGTAAAAAAGAGAGGTAAATAAATGTTTACAGGATTAATTGAAGAAATAGGAATAATTAAGGGTGTAGCAATAGGTTACAAATCAGGCAGATTAAAGATTGGTTGCAGTAAGATGCTTGAAGATATAAAAATTGGGGATAGTATTAGTGTCAATGGTATTTGCCTAACAGTGACAAGTTTTGATAATTCTACTTTTGAGGTTGATTTCATGCCTGAAACAGCTAAAGTAACAAATATATCATTTATGAACACAGGAAGTAGAGTTAATCTGGAAAGAGCACTTATGGTAGGTGACAGACTTGGAGGACACATTGTTTCTGGACATGTTGATGGATTTGGCACAATAGTTTCATTCAAGGAGTTTGAGAATTCTACTGTAGTTGAAATAGAAGCAGAGAGAACATTGATGAAATATATAATAAAAAAAGGTTCTATAGCTATCGATGGAGCTAGTTTAACTGTAGGGGATATAACAAAAGATAGTTTTATTTTATCAATAATACCCCATACAAAAAAAGAAACCACTTTACTTGATAAAAAAATTGGTGAAAAGATAAATATTGAATGTGATTCTATAGGGAAATACATTGAGAGAATATTAGATTTTAAAGAAAAAGATGTTGTTCCTATGACCATGGAATTTTTAAATAAAAATGGGTTTATGTAAGAGAGGAGATATAAAGTGAAATTCAATACAATTAATGAAGCAATTGAAGATATTAAACAAGGGAAGATGATTATAGTCGTTGATGATGAAGATAGGGAAAATGAAGGTGATCTTCTTATGGCAGCAGAAAAAGTTACACAAGAAAGTATAAACTTTATGGCAAAGTATGGAAGAGGATTAATCTGCGTTCCAATGAAAAAGAATAGATTGGAAGAGCTTGATATTCAGCCTATGATAGTTTTGAATACCGATCCTAAAGAAACAGCATTTACTGTTTCTGTAGATTCAATAAATTGTACTACTGGAATATCAGCAAAAGAAAGAGCTAAAACAGTTTTGGATCTAGTTAGTCAAAATAAAAAAAGTAAAGATTTTACTAGACCGGGGCATATATTCCCTTTAGGTGCAAAAGAGGGTGGTGTATTAAAAAGAGCAGGACATACTGAAGCAGCAGTTGATTTAGCTAAGATTGCAGGACTATTTCCTGCTGGTGTAATATGCGAGATTATGAATGATGATGGTTCTATGGCTCGCGTTCCAGAATTAATGGAATATGCAAAAATACATGATTTGAAAATTATAACTATTGAAGATTTAATTGCATATAGAAGACAAAATGAAACCTTGATAGAAAAAGTAGCTAATGCTAAAATGCCTACAAAATATGGTGACTTTAAAATAGTAGGATACGTAGATAAAATGAATTGTGAACATCATGTAGCTCTTGTAATGGGGGATATAGACCATGATGATAATGTTTTAGTGAGAGTTCATTCTGAATGCTTGACTGGTGATGCATTTGGCTCATTAAGATGTGATTGCGGACAACAGTACGATGCTGCAATGAAAAAAATTGCAGAAGAAGGTAAAGGTGTTTTACTTTATATGAGGCAAGAGGGTAGGGGAATAGGTTTAATAAATAAAATTAAAGCTTATGAATTGCAAGATCAAGGTTATGATACAGTAGAAGCTAATGTGATGCTAGGTTTTCCAGAAGATATGCGTGAATATGGTATCGGTGCTCAAATACTTTATGATTTAGGGATAAGAAAGGTCAGACTTATGACCAATAATCCTCGGAAAATTACTGGACTTTATGGTTATGGGTTGGAAATTGTGGAAAGAGTATCAATACAAGTGAACCATAATGAAAAAAATGAATATTATCTGAATACTAAAAAAGCCAAAATGGGACATATATTAGATTAGTTCAATTAGGAGGAGAAAGAATGAAAACTTATAATGGAAACTTAATTTCAGGAGAAGCAAAATATGGGATTGTGATTAGCAGATTTAACGAGTTTATTGGAAGTAAACTATTAGGAGGTGCTATAGATGCATTAGAAAGACATGGAGGGAATAATTCTAAAATTGAGATAGCTTGGGTGCCAGGAGCTTTTGAAATACCACTTATCGCAAAAAAAATGGCCAAGACAGGCCGTTATGACAGTATTATTTGTTTGGGTGCTGTTATTAGAGGCTCTACTCCACACTTTGATGTTGTAGCCAATGAAGTATCTAAAGGAATAGCTCAGGTGGGCTTAGAAACAGAAGTGCCAATAATCTTTGGTGTGTTGACAACTGATAATATTGAACAAGCAATAGAAAGAGCTGGAACAAAGGCAGGTAACAAAGGTTTTGAAGCTGCAGTTACAGCTATTGAAATGGTTAATCTTTTAAAAGAGATTTGATTTTATTTTCATAAATAAAACGGATGCCATCAAGAGTTAAATTTTCATCGAAAATATTAATATTATGACATTCACTTAGGAGGCTGGAGTACCCGCCTGTAGCTATTACAGTTACAGAGTATGGTAGTTCGGCCTTCATTTTCTCTATTATGCCGTCAATAGCATTAATATAGCCAAAATATACACCACTTAATATACATTCTTCGGTTGTTTTTCCAATAATATGATTAGGTTTCTCTAAATCAACTAAAGGTAATTTAGCTGTGTTTTTTGATAAAGCATTATTTAGACTATGTATTCCGGGAAAAATAATTCCACCAATGAATGCACCATTATTATCTCCAACATCAATTGTTAGAGCTGTTCCTATATCTATAACAATTAATGAGTTACCATATTTTTGGATTCCACTAAATATATTAATTAGACGGTCAATACCTGCCTGACTTAAATAGGCGGAACAATCTAAATCTATCGGTAGGTTTTTGCCTACTATAAATGTAGGTATTTCCAAATATTTTTTAAGGGCAATGTCCAAGGTCTCTGTTAATTGGGGTACAACTGAAGCTATTATAACAGATTCTAGTTGATTCTTATCAAGATTAAATAGAGTTAAGTATTGGATTATACTAATACCTAAATCATCAGGGGTGATAGTTTTATGGCTTTTTATCGTGAATTTTTCTTTTAGTAAATCACCATGATAAACACCAAACAACATACTGGTGTTACCAATATCAATAATTAAAAGCATTAAATTACTCCTTATTTAATATCTCCATGTTTTTCACTAGAACTTATTTCAGTTATCTTGTTTTGTTTATTTACAAAGACTACTATTGGTTTATGGTCCTGAGCTTCCTTTTGGTCAATCTGACAATAGGACATAATGATAATTGGATCACCTACATGAACAAGTCTTGCTGCTGCTCCATTAAGGCAAATATCACCATTTCCTTTTTCACCTTTTATGACATAAGTTTCAAGTCTATTTCCATTATTAACATTGACTACATGTACTAATTCATATTCATAAAGGCCGGCGGCATCTAGAATATTCTCATCAATTGTAATACTGCCAACATAATTAATATTTGCTTCAGTCACTATTGCTCTATGAATTTTCGATTTAAGCATATCAAGATACATTTTACACCTCCTTATAGGTTATATTATCTATTAGTCTAGTTTTACTAAAGTAAACAGCTACCGCAATTAAAACTGGTCTGTCAATTATATCTAAAAATTGTAATGTTGCCAAATCTACTATTTCTATATAATCAATGTCTGCTATTTGTTTAGTTTTTATTGACTCTCTTAAAAAGCTTTTTATTTTAAGTGAGTCTCTTTCTCCATTTTCAAGTAGTTTTCTAGCTTCTTGTAAGCTTTTAGATATTATAGTAGCAGCTAATCGTTCATCTTTTTTAAGATAGACATTTCTTGAACTCATAGCCAAACCATCAGCTTCTCTGATGATTGGACAAGGTATTATTTCTAAATTAAAATTAAGATCCTTTACCATTCTGGTTATAATAGCTAGTTGTTGGGCATCTTTTTCTCCGAAAAAAGCTTTATCGGGAGTAAGAATGTTAAATAATTTAGCAACTATTGTACATACACCTTTAAAATGACCAGGTCGTGAGCTTCCGCATAGATTATCTCCTAATAAATCAACTTCTACATAAACAAGATTTTCATCAGGTAGTAGTTCCTTGAGACTAGGAATAAATATTAGGTCAGCTCCAAAATTTCTACAACATTCTAAATCCTTTTCCAAAGAACGAGGATATCTTGAAAAATCTTCATTTGGTCCAAATTGAAGAGGGTTTACAAAAATACTGACAATAACTTTGTCACATTCATTTTTAGCTTTTTCAATAAGACTTAAATGTCCTTGATGTAAGCAACCCATGGTAGGTACCAAACCAATGGACAAACCTTGTTTTTTCCATTCATCTATAATTTTTTTTGTTTCCTTTATCTTTAATATTACTTCCATAATAATTTCCTTTTTTACTAATTTTATTTACTGAATAACTTCTTTTTTAACAATGATAAATCAGTTTGTGACATGCTATAGGAATGTTCCATATCAGGATAAGTTCCTTTAATTACTTCATTAATATATGACTCTATGCCAGCTTTAGTTTGAATGCCAATATTAGCAAATTCTTTGCTAAATTTTGTTTCAGTGCCATCATAAAGACCCAATATGTCATGATAAACTAAAATCTGGCCATCACATCCAGCACCAGCACCTATACCAATTGTAGGGATACTAATATTTTCTGTGATTATTTGGGCAATTTCTTTTGGTATACATTCTAAAACAAGAGCAAATACTCCAGCAGATTCAAGTCTTTTGGCTTCATCAATTATGAATTTGGCACTATCGACAGTCGTGCCTTGTACTTTGAAACCTCCAAAGACATTAAACGATTGTGGAGTTAAGCCAAGATGACCAACAACTGGTATTTGAGCTTTTACTATACCCTCTATTTGGGGGATTATATTTGATCCACCTTCAAGTTTTACAGCTTCTGCACCACCTTCTTGTATAAGTCTACCTGCATTAATGATGGAATCATATACTGATGCTTGATATGACATGAAAGGCATATCACTTATTAGAAAGGAATTAGTAACACCTTTTGCAACTGCTCTAGTGTGATGAAGCATATCACTCATGGTTACACTTAATGTATTCTTGTAACCTAAACAGACCATTCCTAATGAATCCCCTACTAATATTCCATCAATATTACAAGAGTCGATTAGCTTGGCGGTTGAATAATCATAGGCAGTCAAAAGAGACAGTTTATTACCATTTTTTTTTGCTTCTCTAAAGGTATTTATTGTTTTCTTCATTTAATGTTTGCTCCTTTAACGATTTCTATAACAATTTCTTCAGCAAGACTTTCCTTATCTTGTTGAGGAATATTTATTATATTTGCCTTAGTAATAATATTAACACTACCAGAGGTTGAGCCAAAGTTTTCTAGCCCGTTGGCTATTATCATATCAAGATTCTTGAGTTCTAATTTTTTTAAGGCATTTTCATAAAGATTTTCACTTTCAGCTGCAAACCCAATAAGAATTTGTTTTGATTTTAATTTTCCCAGTTCAAATAAAATATCGGTATTTTTCTTTAATTCTAAAGTAAGAGTAATGTCGGATTTTTTTATTTTCTGACTACTATAATTTATTGGACCATAATCTGAAACAGCAGCTGCGGAAAAAAGGATATCAGCTGTTGGATAAAATTCCAGAACAGAATCATACATTTCGTTGACTGTTGCTACATTGATTATATTAATGTTATCAGTAGTTAGAGCAGAATTAGCCATTATCAATGTGACATTTGCGCCCATGTTCCTGGAAGCTTTGGCTAAGCTCAGTCCCATTAACCCTGAAGAAGAATTAGATATATATCGGATTGGATCTAGATATTCTCTTGTTGCTCCTGCAGTAATTACTATATTTTTTCCATACAATATTTTTTCACAGAAATAACTGTCAACGAATTCAAGGATAGAAGGGATGTTTTTCATGCGGCCCTTGCCTAAATCGCCACATGCAAGCATACCATCATCAGGCTCGATAAAGGTGTAACCTCCCTTGGTTAAGGTATTTATATTGTCTGTCAAAATAGGATTATTATACATATTAACGTTCATTGCTGGAGCGAAGACTACCTTATTTGCTGGAGCGGCTGCTAGTATAGAACTTAGTAAATCATCAGCAACTCCATTAGCAGTTTTTCCAATTATATTATATGTAGCTGGAGCTACAAGTATTAAGTCTGCTTCTTTAGCAGAAGATATATGAGTAAGATGAGTATATTCGTCATCTTGGAATAATTCAGTGTATACTCTGTTTTTGGTAAGTGTTTCTAATACCATTGGGCTAATGAATTTAGTACTGTTTTTGGTCATTATTACGTGTATATCATAACCTTTACTGACTAGTTTGCTTGCTATATCTGCACTTTTATAAGCTGCTATGGAACCTGTAATACAAAGCAGTATTTTCTTCATAAATATACCTCCAAAAAAAATTATCATTTACAACATACATTATACTCAATTTTCATGTATAATGATAGAATGTTGAATTAGAAGAAAGATTATAGATTACTGCAATTAACAAATAATTGATGCAAATCTATTTGAGTATAATATAAATATTGAACGGAGATTATAATGAAAAAAAAATTTATTGCATCATATAGCGGAGGCAAAGAAAGTATTTTAGCTTTGCATAGAATGGTTAAACAGGGCTATGAACCAATTGCCTTGATAACAACATATGACAGCTCAAAAGAAAAAAACTGGTTTCATGGTTTAAGTAAGGAAGTTATAGAAAAAGTATCAGATTCTTTGAACATACCTATTTGGTTAGCAGAAACTAATGGAGCTGATTATGGAAAAAAATTTGAGGAAACATTAATAAGAGGCAAAAAAATGGGAGCTGAGTTTTGTATCTTTGGCGATATTTTTATAGAAGAGCACTATAGTTGGTGTAAGGATAGATGTATAAAAGCTGGTATTGTATCCAAGTTTCCTTTATTTGGGGAAGATTCAGAAAAACTCGTTAAGGAGTTCTTGGAGTTAGGTTTTACTGCTAATATAACAGTTGTAGATTTAAAAAAATTGAATGAATCATATTTAGGCAGATTATTAAGCAGTGACTTATTAAATGAATTTAGTAAGTTTGACATTGATATTTGTGGAGAGTATGGTGAATATCATACTTTTGTTTCTGATGGACCCTTATTTAAATATCCTGTGAAATTTAATTATGGAAAAATAGATACAAGTGAAGAAGGATATGCACAATTACCTATAATGGGATAAAAATGATAAAAACACTAGGCTTGCGAATTAGCCTAGTGTTTCTTTATTTATATCATATTGAGAAAATATTTATGTACATTTAAATCTTTTGATAACTCAGGATGGAAAGATGTCACCAGCATATTATTTTGTTTTGCTGCTACAATATTATCATCAACTATTGCAAGAATTTCAACTTCATTACCAGTACTAATAATGTAGGGAGCTCGAATGAAGATCATTGGGATTTCGCCAATATCTTTAAATTCATGAATTACTTGGAAACTATCTAGTTGACGTCCATAGGCATTTCGTTTTATGGAAATATCCATGCTTGCCAAGTATGATTCATCTTCGTTAATACTTTCTTTAGCTAGTAGTATTAAACCTGCACAAGTACCGAAAACAGGCAAACCATCATCAATTAATTGTTTAAGAGGATTGAACATATCCAACTCTCTCAGCAGTTTGCCTATTACAGTACTTTCTCCTCCTGGAAGAATAATCCCATCAAGTTCAATATTTTCTAGATGATTTTTCTGTCTGATTTCAATTACTTCAGCACCTAGTTCTTTTAACATAACTTTATGTTCAAAAAAAGCACCCTGTACGGCTAATATTCCTATTCTTTTCATTATTCACCTCGTAAGGCCATTAATACATCAATTTCTTGTTCATTAATTCCAACCATTGCTTCACCTAGATCTTCTGATAATTCAGCCAAAATATTCCTATCGTTAAAATTGGTTACGGCTTTTACGATTGCTTGAGCTCTTCTTTGGGGATCTCCTGATTTGAAAATCCCAGATCCTACAAAGATACCTTCAGCGCCAAGTTGCATCATTAATGCAGCATCTGCAGGAGTGGCAATACCACCAGCTGCAAAGTTAACTACAGGAAGTTTACCATTTTGGTGAACATATTGTACTAGATCGTAAGGGACTTGTAGTTCTTTAGCAGATTGATAGAGTTCATCCTCTCTTAAATTTGCCAATTGTCGTATTTGTTGATTAATCATTCTCATATGACGTACAGCTTGAACGACGTCACCAGTACCAGGTTCTCCTTTTGTTCTTATCATGGCTGCTCCCTCACTAATTCGTCTTAAAGCCTCTCCTAAATTTTTTGCACCACATACAAAGGGTACTTGAAACTGATTTTTGTCAATGTGATATTTGTCATCAGCTGGTGATAATACTTCACTTTCATCGATATAATCGATCTCTATGGCTTCTAGAATTTGAGCTTCTGTAAAATGTCCTATACGGACTTTAGCCATAACGGGAATTGTTACTGCCTCTTGGATACTTTTAATCATTTTAGGATCACTCATTCTAGAAACTCCTCCAGCTGTTCGAATATCTGCCGGTATACGTTCTAGTGCCATAACTGCACAAGCTCCTGCTTTTTGGGCGATTCTAGCTTGTTCTGGTGTGGTTACGTCCATAATAACTCCACCTTTTAGCATTTGTGCTAGGTTTTTGTTTAATTCATATCTGTTGTTCATTTTTATCACTCCTATAATTTTATTGACTTTTTATTAGTACTTCTCTATTATATGAAGAGGCTGGATGTATTAAAAGCGTCAATATATATGATTTCAAGGGTATCAGATTTGGAGGGTTTAAAGTGGATATGTTAACATTTTCAATGGATGAAAAGAGAACTGTACCATTATATCGACAGTTATATGAATATATTAAAAAGGAAATAAGAGTAGGGAATTTTGAATTCAACACTAAACTACCTTCAAAAAGAAAATTATCTTCTTATTTAAAAATAAGTCAAAATACAATTCAATCTGCTTATGACCAACTTATTGAGGAAGGATATATCATTCCTGTAGCAAGAAAAGGGTTTTTTGTTAATCGTTTAGATAATATTTTAAGTTTGGATTTAAAATTTGTTGAAAAGCATATAAAAGAAGAGGATGAATTGCAAAATTTATCATATGATTTTTCTTACCATGGTGTTGATCATGATTCATTCCCTTTTTCTACTTGGCGGAAAATAACAAAAGAGGCAATTAATGAATACGATAGGGATATTTTAAAACCTGGATCTTCACAGGGGAGCAGTTCCTTGCGTATAAGTTTGGCAAAATATTTGAGACAATCAAGAGGTGTTAACTGTACAGCTGAAGAAATTGTAATTAGTTCTGGAACAGAAAGTTTATTTCAAATTTTAATTCAACTATTGGGTCAGGAATATGTTTATGGAATTGAAAATCCTGGTTATGAAAAGTTAAATCTTCTATTTAAGAGCAATAATTCCAATTTTAAAACTATTAATATTGATATGAAAGGTATGAAGATTGAAGATATTGAAGGAAGTGAGGCTGATATTTTATGTATTACCCCAGCCCATCAATTTCCTTTAGGGGGAATAATGCCTATAAATAGGAGAATAAAAATTTTAAACTGGGCTTACGAAAATGAAAATAGATATATTATTGAGGATGATTATGATAGTGAATTTAAATATAGTGGGAAACCTATACCAGCTCTTTGTGGGTTAGACACTTATGGAAAAGTTATATATATGGGTTCTCTTTCAAAGTCCTTATCACCATCAATAAGAGTAAGTTATATGGTGTTGCCAGAATTATTATTAAAAAAGTATAGAGAAAAACTTTCCTTTATAGTTTGTCCGGTTCCGACCATTGATCAGAATGTATTGCAGAAGTTTATTGAAGATGGTCATTTTGAGAGACACATTAATAGAATGAGAAATATATATAAGAGGAAAAGAGAAATATTAGTAGATGAATTATCAAGTATGAAAGATAAAATAGAGATAGTTGGAGCTGATGCTGGTCTACACCTATTGTTAAGGATAAAAAATGGTATGAGCGAAGAAGACTTGGTGAGAAAAGCACATGAGGTCGGCGTAGGAGTTTATGCAATTTCTAAATACTATTATGATAAAACTAGTTTGGATAAAGTGCCAACTGTTTTATTAGGTTATGCAAGTATGGCTGATCAGTCAATAAGGATGGCTGTAAAAAGACTTGTTGAGGTTTGGTTTCCACACATTAAGGATTATTAAAAGTAAAACAATATATTTTAAGATAATAGTCTAGAGATTAAAGACATAGATAGTAAAAGCTTAATGGAATTAAGCCAATATTAAGTATATAAATATTAAATAATTTATTTACAAAATGATTGCGTATAAAACTGGTAGCATATTAGTTTTGGTTTGTATATTTATATAAAAAAGTATTATAATTGATAGTGTAAACAAGTAGTATGGAGGTTATTCATGAAAAAGAATATATTAGATTTACTAAATGAGAAATTAAAGCCTGCAATTGGTTGCACAGAACCTATTGCTATAGCTTTAGCAGGTGCAATAGCTATGCATAATGCTAAAGAAATAAATACAGATAAAATTAACAACATTGAAGTGAATGCAAGTGTAAATATTATAAAAAATGCTATGGGTGTTATGTTGCCACTTGTTTATGAAGCCGGTATAGATTTAGCTGTAACTTTAGGTGTTTTATCATATGATAATTATGACAAAATGCTAGAGGTTTTAAATGATGTAGATGAAAATATGATTAAAAAAGCAAAAGAAATTATAGAAGCAGGTAAAGTGAAAATAAATTTAGCTGATACTAAAAAGAAATTGTATATTGAAGTTATATTAACAATTGATAAAGAAAAAATCAAAGTAATCATTGAAGATAATCATACAAACGTCTCCCTAATTGAAATCAATGGCAAAGTGATTATGAATAAAGAAAATGAGACTTTTGATAAAGCTACTAATCTTAATAATTGGGATAATATAGACCTAGATGATATTATGGAATTTGTTGATAACGTAAATGTAAAAGATCTTAAAATTATTGAAGATAGCATAAATTTAAATAAAAAAATCTCAAAAGAAGGTTTGAATAACGCATATGGATTAGAAGTTGCTAGAAATATAATTAACAACATTAATAAAGGTTATTATCATGAAGATATTCAAAAAGTAGCCAGTTATGTGACTTCAGCAGGAACTGATGCTCGAATGGGAGGAGCTCAAATGGCTGTAATGAGTAATTCTGGCAGTGGTAATCAAGGAATAGTAGCAACTCTTCCAATTGTTGCTGTTGGTGAAAAACTTAAAATAGATAATGAAAAAATCATAAGAGGAGTGACATTAAGTCATTTGGTGACCATATATATAAAATTGAGATTTGGAGTTTTATCAGCACTTTGCGGAGCTGTAGTTGCTGGTATTGGCGCAAGTTGTGGATTGGTATATATTATGGGAGGAACCAGAAATAATGTTAAAATGGCCATTAATAATATGGTTGGTAATTTAACGGGAATGATATGTGATGGTGCTAAACCAGGTTGTGCTTTAAAAGTAGCACAGGTAGCTAGCACTGCTGTAGATTCAGCACTTTTAAGCTTAGCTGGGAAAAGTGTAAGCGACTTAGATGGAATAGTTACTAATAATTACGCAAATACTATTGAAAACTTCACTAGACTTTCTCAAGACGCTTCTGAAGTTTTAGAAGATATTATTCTAGATTCAATGTTAAATAAATAAAAGGGAATATAAGGGAGAACATAATAATGAAGAAGAAAATAATAATTTCTTTATTTATAATCACATCATTTTTTCTACTTTCAGGATGTTCTGGTGAAAAGATTAAAGTTGAAAATAAAAATGATACAGAATTTAGTGTTAATGACTTTAAAACTGGAATATTAGAAAATTATGAAAGTAAAAGTGAATTAAAGTTGGAAAGTCGTTATGCTATTGGTTATATGTATGCAGAATCCTTTTCTGTTGATGAATATGGTACATTTACATACGGAGTATTAAAAGTATCAGGAAGAGCCTTTGATCCTGCTGATTTTGGTGATGAAACAATCCAGAATGGCCGAATATATTCCAACACTATAACTAAATCAAGTGATATGAATCTTGAATTAACAAACGGTAGTAGTGTGAGTGGTTTCTATACAAAATATTTTGAACCACTAAAGACAGATTCGGGTGCATATGAATTTAGTAATATAGATGAGAATAATGGACAGATAATCTTTGAAAATACTGATGTTAAAAAGGATAGTGAAAATGGAATAACGATTTTTATTCATGAGTATACATATTATTCTTTTGCAGGTAATAAAAAAGACTATAAAATAAGTAATGGAGAAATAAGGCAGATAAAGATTAAAAGTTATATTGATATTTCTAACAAAATGGATGATTTTATAAATGCTGAATTTGGAAATAGATTTGTTTATGCTGATATTATCAATCAGACCTTGGGTGATGATTTTTTAAAAGGTGTTTTTTTAGTAGAAGAGTTCATGGTAGATTATAATTAAAAAGATGCACTTAAATTTATTTTATATTATTATTTTATAAAAGGTGTATATTTTTAAATTCTATGATATAATGCGCCTATAAGGAATGTAATTTTAATCAGTATCTCCATTATCAGAGAATCATGAATTAAAAAAACAAGTCCCAAATATAATGGAGGTAACTATGAGCGATAAAACATTAGTATGTTCAGACTGCGGATGTGAATTTGTTTTCACTGAAGGCGAACAAGAATTCTACGCTGAAAAAGGTTTTACAAATGAACCTAAAAGATGTCCTGAATGTAGAAAACAAAAAAAACAACAAAGAAGAACAAATTACGACGATTAATTAAAAAAAGTGCCTATGGCACTTTTTTTTTGTATATGCTATCATTATCAAGGTAAGCATTAATATAGTTTTAGTAATGAACGGGAAAACAGTTAAAATCTGTTGCAGCCTCCGCTACTGTAAGCACTGATCAGTTTCTATAATGTCACTGTCGCAAGATGGGAAGACAGAATACTGAGTTTTAGGTGTAAGCCAGGAGACCGATTACTGAAAAAAATGCGGTTATATTTCGGAAGGAGGTATATTCATATGGCAAAGATGTATCATCTAAGGCTGTAGACCCTCTTTTCTTAAGAAGAAAAGAGGATTTTTTAGTTTTGGAGGGAAAGTAATGAAAAAAAACAAAATATTTAAAACAGTAATTTTGGCGTTGTCCTTATTAGCGCTGACAGGTTGTGGTGGAAAAACTAATGAAAGTAACAATGCTATTTATCCAATGACAATAGTTGATAATTCTGGTGCAAAGGTAATAATTGATAAAGAACCTAGTAAAATAGTGTCACTATCACCAGTTACAACCGAAATTGTGGCAGCCGTAGGTGGTTTGGATAAATTAATAGGTAGAACATCATATGATGACTATCCAACAAGTGTAGAAAAAATTGATGTTATTGGCGATTTAATGACAGTTAACCTTGAAAAAATAGTAGAATTATCACCAGATTTAGTGATTGGATCAGCTTTTCTTGACCAAGGTGTTAGAGATCAACTTGAAAATGCTGGAATCAAGGTTGTAACCATTTATACTGAAGACAGTTTTGATGGAACCTACAAGGATATTAAAAGCATAGGTGATATTTTAAATCATTCAGCTGAGGCAGACAAAGTGATATCTGAAATGAAAACAAAAGTAACTGCTATTAAGAATAAAGTAGCTAAGGCTAAAACAACACCAAGTGTATATTTAACTGTAGGCTTTGGAGCTGGGGGAGAGTTTACTGCCACTGGCGATACTTTTATAAGTCAAATGATTGAAATGGCTGGTGGTGAAAACATTGCCAGTGATGGTAAACAATGGAGTTTTTCTTTAGAAAAAATTGTTGAAAGAAATCCTGAAATACTTATTTATTCAAGTGTGTTAAATAAAAAAGAACTAATTAGCACAGTAGGGTATAAAGAGTTAGACTGTGTTAAAAAGGATAAAGTATTTTCTGTTGAAAGTAATTTAATTGAAAGAACTGGACCTAGATTAGTAGATGGTTTAGAACAATTAGTTAAAATAATTCATCCAGAACTATAAATATAAAAAGGAGAAATAATGGAAGAAAGCAGAAGAAAAAGCAGAAAATTAACAATAATAGGCTTATTGCTTTTAGGTTTTGCTATAATACTTGGAATTTCACTTGGTGGAGCAGACATGTCAATTTTAGAGTCTCTTAAAGCTCTATTTTTTCTTGGACAAGCTAGCCAAGAAAAAATTATATGGGCTATAAGACTACCAAGAATTTTGACAGCATTAATAACCGGTGGTGGGTTAGCTATAGTAGGTGCTGTTTTCCAAGGATTGTTTAGAAATCCTATGGCTGATCCTTTTGTTCTGGGAATTTCTTCAGGTGCAGCATTGGGAGCAACAATTGCAATAGTTTTAGGAGTAAGCATTCCAATAATTGGGTTTACTGGTATATCCATATTTGCCTTTGGTGGAGCATTGTTAACAATGGTAACAATTTTCATGATAGCCAGAGCTAGAGGTAGTCTTGATAGTAATACTCTGTTACTTAGTGGGGTAGCTCTTAATTTTTTTGCTTCTTCCATAATTTATCTTTTTATGTTTTTAAGATATGACAAAATGAAACAAATAATCATGTGGACTTTTGGTAGTTTCTCAACATCTAGTTGGGAAAAACTATACATAATTATACCCGTAATAATAATTGGCATGATTATTTTAAGATTATTTGCCAGAGACTTAAACGGAATAATGACAGGTGAAACACAAGCTAAAAGCTTTGGAGTTGATGTGAATAGAGCCAGAAATACCATAATATTAGCAAGTACCTTTATGATAGGGGTTTTGGTAGCAACAAGTGGCATAATAGGTTTTGTTGGCTTGATGATTCCTCATCTATTAAGAATTGTCATAGGTGCTGATTTTAAAAAACTATTGCCATTATCCTTTTTATATGGAAGCTTATTTTTGCTACTATGTGATACATTAGCTAGAGTGGTAGTCAAACCGGCAGAACTTCCAATAGGAGCAATAACTGCCTTTTTTGGAGCACCATTCTTTATTTTCCTGCTCATTAGGAAGAAAAGAGATGAGAATTATGTCTAGTATTATGAAAATAAAGAATTTAACAATTGATTATAACGGAATAATTGCATTAGATAACTTGAACCTTGAATTAGAAAAAGGTAAGTTTTATACTATTCTCGGACCTAATGGAGCAGGAAAATCGACATTATTAAAAGCCATATCTAAAAACCTTGATAATCCAAGAGGTAGTGTTTTTATTGATAAAATCGATATAAGAGATTTGAAAATTAAAAAATTAGCTAAAAAAATATCTATGGTTCCTCAGGAAACGAGTATAGATTTTGATCTTTTAGGTGAGGAAATAGTGCTTATGGGTAGAATTCCTCATTTAAAGAGACTTGAAAAAGAAGGCCAAAATGATATGGCAATCGTAAGAGATTCCATGAAAAAAACCAATACACTTCATTTGAAAAACAGAAGCGTTACAAAGATGAGTGGTGGTGAAAAACAAAGAATAATAGTTGCCAGGGCTTTAGCACAAGAAGCAGGGATAATGTTACTTGATGAACCAGTATCACAGTTAGACCTTCATAATCAAATAGAAATAATGAATATCGTGAGGGAATTAGTAGACAAGGAAGGTCTAACCACAATTTGTGTGCTTCATGATATTAATCTGGCAGTAAACTATAGTGATGAAATAATTATTCTGAAAGAAGGTCGTTTGGTTTCTAAAGGAGTTCCAAAAGAAATTATAAGACAAAATATTATAGAAGATACTTACGGAATAAAAGTTAAAATAATAGATAATCCAGTTACAAAGAAGCCTTTTATTATACATGTGAATATTTAGGAGATTAAAATGCATTATAAAAAAATTATTAAAGAGATAAAGGAAAGCGATAATCCAATTAAAAAAAAAGCTAGTGATTATGTAGACTCTTTGTTGAAACCTTTAGGAAGTCTTGGGGTTTTAGAAGAAACTGCCATTAAATTAGCTGGAATTAGCGGATCTGTAAAAAATTCTTTTGATAAAAAATTAATTCTTATCTTTGCCAGTGATAATGGTGTTGTAGTAGAAGGAGTTGCAAGTGCTCCAAAAGAGGTTACTGCCATACAGGTGGGCAACTTCCTTAAAGGTGTAGGTGGAATTAGCGTATTAGCCAAGTCTGCAGGAGCTGATATTAGGGTGATTGATGTTGGAGTTGATGCATTTCTTGATATAGATGGACTTTATGATCATAAGATAAAAATGGGTACTAAAAATTTAGCTATTGAGGATGCTATGACTATTGAAGAGGCTGAGTTAGCCATACAAAAAGGCATAGATATGGTCTTTGAGGCTTATGAAGATGGTTATCAAATAATTGGAACTGGAGAAATGGGAATAGGTAATAGTACAACAAGTAGTTTACTATTAACAGCTTTAACAAAGTCATCTTTAGATAAAACTGTAGGACGAGGAGCTGGTCTTAGTCAGGAAATGCTGGAACATAAGAAAAAAATTATATTACAAGCACTAAATAGATATGAGAATTTCACAGAAGATCCGATTAAACTTTTAACAAGGTATGGTGGCTACGATATAGGCGCAATGATTGGTGTATATTTAGGCTGTGCTTATTTGCAAATACCAGTCGTAGTAGATGGATTTATTTCAGGAATAAGTGCCTTAATGGCCTGCAAATTAAATCCTTTAGTCAAAGACTACATGTTATTAAGTCATAAGTCTATGGAACCTGGATTTAAGTTAATAGAAGAGACATTAGAAATGGAAGCTCCTTTAAATATGAAAATGAGACTAGGGGAAGGTACAGGATGTACCTTGATGTTTAAAATAATCGATAGTTCAATGGCTATGATAAATCATATGGGTCAGCTAGAGAATAATAATATTGATCAATGTATTTTAGTTGATATAAGAGAGGATCTGATTTAAATAGGTAAAATTATATTGATAACAGGCGGTGCAAGAAGTGGGAAAAGTACAATCGCTGAAAAAATGGCTCAAGAAACAAAAAAGAAAGTAACATATATTGCAACGTCTCTGCCAATTGATGAAGAAATGACTGAAAGAATAAAAAACCATCAAGATAAAAGACCAAAAGATTGGGGTTTAATCGAAAGTTATAGAGATTTTGATTTCACAACAATAATGATAGATGAAACTATATTATTAGATTGTGTAACAATCATGGTAACTAATATTATTTATGATGAAGTTAAGGATTGGGGAAAGTTTGACCAAATGTCTACAGAAAATATTTTATTGGCAGCTCAAATAGAAAGAGTTGTTTTAGATGAAATTGCTTCTCTTGTTGAAAAGTTGAAAGTAAGAAAAGGTAATAGTTTTTTAGTAACAAATGAAATAGGCCTTGGTTTAGTACCTGAAACTTTTATTAACAGAGTATTTAGAGATATTTTAGGTAGAGTTAATCAATTATTAGCAAGTGAAGCTGATGAAGTACACTTTTGTATTTCTGGAATTGACTTGAAGATAAAAGGTTAAATTAAGGAGAAGTTTATGAAATGGATTTGGAGGCAACTAGAAAAAATATTAATAGCAATTGGATTTTTAACCAAATTACCTATTCCTAAATCATTGGAATTCAGCTCTTTAAAGCTGTCTTCAGGTCTAGTTTTTGGACCATTGATAGGTTTATTAATAGGTTCATTACTAGTTGTTATCAATTTAGTTTCATCAATTTATTTTCCTTCATATATAGTTGCAGTTCTAGTTTTAGTTATTTATATATTTTTTACTGGAGGACTACATATTGATGGAGTAGGTGATTTAGGAGATGCTCTATTTTCTGGAAAAAGTGGAGAGGTATTCTATAATATAATGAAGGATAGCAGGCTTGGTACTGGTGGATTTATGTCAATAATATTTGTGTTATTCCTTGATTATCTATTGCTAATTGACAATTTAAATTGGAAAATATTATTACTATTACCTGTGGCTGGAAGACTTGGGATGTTGTTAGGAAGTATTATTGGTAATTATCCGAAAAACTATAAAGGGCTTGGAAAGATTTTTATTGAAGAAAGAACTTGGCAGAATAGTTGGATTGTTATTTTATTAGTCTTAATAATATTTCTTGTATTTTTCTCTTGGAAAGGATTATTAATATATTTAGCAATAACTATATTAACCTATATTTTAATTAAAAGTTGGCAAAAAAAACTTTCTGGAATAACTGGTGACATGCTTGGTGCATTAGTTGAATATAACCAACTGGCTTACCTATTTGTGATCTATATATTGTTTAAATAAATTATTACTTATATAATTGTCTTAATAGTACTGTCAAAATTTTGCAGAGGAGGAATTAAGATGGATGAGTTTAGTTTAACTTTCCCAGGCGGGAAAAAAATCGAAATTGATTATGGTAATCATAAATTGCTAACTGACCAGAAATTGGAAGATGGTGGAGAAGATGAGGGTATGTCACCTTTTGACTTATTCCTTGCTTCTATCATCGCTTGTAGTGGCAGTGTTGCCTTAGGGTTTTTAAGAAGGAGAAATATTAGTACAAAGGATCTTAAAATTAGAATGTATCCTGACTATGATGAAGAAGAAAATAGGGTGAATAAATTAAGAATTGAAGTAGATGTTCCTGATGATTTTCCTGAAAAGTATCTTGGAGCTTTGAAAAAAGTATTAGATACATGTACAGTAAAAAAACATTTAGCTAAACCACCCGAATTTGAAGTTGTTATTAAAAAATAAGGGAGTAGAATATTCATTAATGAAAACTAGATTAAATATTTTACTAGTAGTAGCTTTAGTCTTTTTATTACTTCTTGCAGGTTGTTCTAATACCTGGAATAAAACCAACAGTGAAGTAGAAAATAATGCAAATTCAAGATATACTGTTTACTATAATAAAAAAGTTCAGTATATTGGGAACAATTCTGAAGTTATCAATTTGCTTAATATTTTAGGAGTTGGCGATTTAGGGGAATACACTATTGATTTAAGTACTGATAAAGAACCATATAGTTTGACAATTAATTATTCAAAACTAAAAGATAATGGTGATGAAGATAAGTTTAAAGCTATTAGTCAAATTGATTATGCATTTTATTTATTAGCTTTAGTAGATAATTTAAGCTCTGTAGATATTAATTATAAAACGTATAATTATAATTTGGATATTGAGGAAGCCAATAAATTAGTAGAGGGAAACATAAAAGATTATGGAACTTCTCCAGAAAAACTTAAAGAACTTAAGGAGATTCTTAATCCACAAGATTAGGATTATCAAAATTTTAACAAACAGAAGAAAAATAAAGATTTAAAAAATAGCGTAGATGTATCTACGCTATTTTATTTTTCTTAAATATATGCTTATATTTAAGATTATATATAGACTTATATGCAACATTATTATATAATCATATTGCCCTACCTTACGGTAGGTAGTTTTTTGTAAGGAGACAGATAATGGAAACAAAGAAAAAAATTATTGAAATTGCAGTAAGTTTATATGCAGAAAAAGGAACTAGTTTTTCTATATCTGAAATTACAAATGATGTAGGCATACAAAAAGCTTCTTTTTATGCTCATTTTTCAAGTAAGGAAAATTTACTATATGAAATAATTGATAAAGAAATAGACAATTATTTTTTTGAAGTAAAGGAAGACAACAGAGAACTGAAGAAAATATTTTTTGCAATTCTTAATTACTATGAAGGATCTGAAACAAAACTTTACTTTTGGAAAAGACTATTACTATTTCCACCTCAAATGTTCAAATTTACTTTAATAAAAAAAATGGATGAACTATCTATAAAAAGACTGGAAATCATAAGAGAAATTTTTAAAAAATATATTGATGATGGAATAATACCATCACAAAATATTAATAATTCTGCTATTGCATTTTTAGCACTTATTCATGGATTATTATCAAGTAAAATAATATATAACTTTAACAATGAAAATAATGAATATAATTATATTTGGGAAGATTATTGGAGAGGAATTGGGGGTAAAAATAAATGATGATGCCTAAACTTTTTTCTCTATTAAAAAACAGTAGGCAAGAATTTTCTAAAAACCGAATTACCAAAGATATTGTTTCTGGAATAATTGTAGCAGTAATTGCCTTACCTTTGTCAATTGCCTTAGCCATTGCATCTGGTGTATCACCAGAAAAAGGTTTGATTACTGCAATCGTTGGCGGTTTTATAATTTCATTTTTTGGTGGAAGTAGAGTGCAAATTGGCGGGCCAACTGGCGCCTTTGTTATTATCATTTATGGAATCATCCAAAAATACAGTATAGAAGGGCTAGCCGTTGCTACAGTTATGGCTGGTATAATACTTATAATTTTTGGATTAGTTAAATTTGGTAGTGTAATAAAATATATCCCATATTCTATTACAACTGGTTTTACAGCTGGTATTGCTATAGTTCTATTCTCAACACAAATTAAAGATTTATTCGGATTAAGAATGGACATTGTCCCATCGGAATTTTTCGAAAAATGGGGAGCATATTTTTCCAATATTAATAGTATGCAAATAGAAACGGTTATAATAGGTGTTATAGCTTTATTGATTATTATATATATGCCGAAAATAAATAAAAAAATACCTGGTGCTCTTGTAGCCTTAGTGGTTACAACTTTAATAGTGCAGATATTTAATTTACCTGTTGAAACTATCGGTAGTCGTTTTGGTGAAGTTTCATCAACAATACCTATCCCAAACTTACCTAATATAAACTTTAAGATGATATCAGATTTAATTCAACCAGCTATAACGATAGCTATATTAGCTGGAATAGAATCATTATTATCTGCTGTTGTAGCTGATGGCATGATAGGTAAAAAACATAACTCAAATATGGAACTAGTAGCCCAGGGTATGGCAAATATTGTTAGTGCATTATTTGGAGGCATACCAGCAACAGGGGCAATAGCTAGAACTGCAGCCAATGTAAAAAATGGTGGTAGAACACCAATAGCTGGAATTGTACATTCAGTTTTCCTTTTACTGATAATGATGTTATTGATGCCATTTGCTAAATTGATACCAATGACTACCTTAGCAGCAATATTGGTTATAATTTCATATAATATGAGTGAGTGGAGAGAATTTAAAGATCTTTTTAAATCTACAAAAAGTGATATATCTGTATTACTAATCACATTTACCCTAACAGTTGTATTTGACTTAGTTATAGCTATAGAAATGGGCATGATATTAGCTATGTTTCTTTTTATCAAGAAAAGCTCTGAAGCAACAAATATAAAAAAAGTAGATTATATGTATGCAGATTCAGCTGAAGAGGGGGAAGATAGTGAGACTGGAGAAGATATTGATAGTATTATTAAAGAAAATGATAAAATTATAATTTATGAAATTAATGGTCCATTATTTTTCGGTGCGGCAAATACATTTATGGATTTAGTTAATGAAATTGACATTAGAGCAGAAGTAATGATAATCCGTATGAAAAATGTACTTGTATTTGATGCAACAGCCTTGAATGTTTTGAATAGAATTAAAACTCAATGTAAAAAGCATAAGATCAAGCTAATATTTACCGGGGTACAAGAAAAACCTATGAACTTGATGATTAAATCTGGTTTTGTGGAATCTGTTGGATCTTGGTGCTTTTTTAATAATTTTGAAGATGGAATAAATAAAGCCAAAGGGTTAATTGAAAAATAATTGGAGAAAGCTATGGTCTTTTAGAAATAGATATGCTAAAATACAAGCGTATAAGATATTAGAATTAAATATTAGAGTTAATTTAAATTCGTTGAGCAAAGGTGAGTACTTATTGGCAAACGACAATAGAGAGCTGATGATGGTGGAAATTCAGTGTTAGTAACAATTAGGAATGGATTTGTGAGAAGCTGGTGGAAAATGGAAACATTAGTATATCAAGCCGTATGTCCCACGTTAAAGGGTCGGGGTATGTTAGTACCTTTAAAGGAATTATGAAAATAATTTAAAATTGGGTGGCACCACGAGTCAATCGTCCCTTGGATGATTGACTCTTTTTGTATAAGAAAGGATGTTTAAGATGAATGAAAGCAAATTTTACCCTAGTTTAGAGGATGGACGCAACTATCTGGAAAACTATCATTATTTACCAATAACAACTAAGATGTTATATGATTCTAGCACCTTGGTTAATGTATTTCTTTCCTTGAAGGATGCACACAAAAATGCACTTTTTTTGGAAAGTGTTGAAAATGGTGACAAATGGGGAAGATATTCATTTATAGCCTATGATCCTGTGGAAACAATAGAAGTTAGAGATGCTAATATTATCCATACAATCGGTAATCAAAAAAAAGAAATTAAAGGTATTAACCCATTAGAATATATTGATAACTTGTTAGTTACAAACAATAGTCCTAAAATTGATGGTTGTCCAAAACTTTCAGGTGGATATATTGGTTATTTTAGTTATGATACGGTTAGATATGTAGAAAATAAATTAATAAATGTACCTGAGGATGATTTGCAAATACCTGATATATTATTATTCAAATGTACTGAAATTATAGCTTTTGATCATTTAACTCATGAACTTAGTGTAACAATAAATCTATTAACTTCTGGAGATTATGAAAAAAACTATTTAATAGCAACTAAAAAAGCTGGAAAAATTATGGAAAAAATTACAAGATTCACCTATATGAACAGAGGTGAAAATAAGGTTGTTGAACCTCAAGTTAAAAGCAATATAAATAAAGAAGAATATATAGAAAATGTTATTAAGGCTAAAAAAAGAATAGTAGAAGGAGATATCTTTCAAGTAGTGCTCTCTAATAGATTCGAAGTGGAAAATCCACCTGAAGCATTTAATATTTATAGAATGTTAAGATCCACAAATCCATCCCCCTATATGTATTTCATTCAAACTGAAGATTTTTCAATAGCTGGTGCTTCTCCAGAAATGTTAGTCAATGTAGAAAATGGAAGAATAACTACTAAGCCTATAGCGGGAACCATAAAAAGAGGTAAGGATATGTATGAAGACAAGTTAATGGAAAGTAAATTAATTAATGATGAAAAAGAAAAAGCAGAACATACAATGTTGGTTGATTTAGGTAGAAATGATATAGGTAAGGTTTCTAAGTTTGGTACGGTTCAAGTCCCTCAATTTATGGTTATAGAAAAATATTCTCAACTATTTCATTTAACTAGTCAAGTTGAAGGGGAATTAAGGGCTGATATGAGTATGATTGATGCCTTAAAAGCTGTTTTACCTGCAGGTACACTATCTGGTGCTCCAAAAGTTAAAGCTATGGAAATCATAGATGAATTAGAAAAAAACAAGCGTTGTCTATATGGGGGAACAATAGGTTATATATCTTTTGATGGAGTAATGGATACATGTATAGCTATAAGAACTGTTTTAATAAAAGATAATAAAGCATATATTCAAGCTGGAGCAGGAATAGTTCAAGACAGTGTGCCAGAAAAAGAATATTTAGAATGTGAAACAAAGGCTAAAGCCTTAATAAAGGCGATTGAGGAGGCTAGTAAACTATGATTTTAATAATAGATAATTATGATTCTTTTACATATAATTTATATCAGTATTTAGGAGAGCTCTATAGTGATGTGCTAGTAAGAAGAAATGATGAAATAACCATTGATGAAATAAAAGAATTAAAACCTGATGGTATTGTTATTTCACCAGGTCCGGGAAGACCGATTGACGGTGGAATTAGCCTTGATGTGATTAGTGAATTTTATCAAAATATACCAATATTAGGAGTTTGTTTAGGTCATCAAGCTATTGGTGAAGTATTCGGCGGAGTGGTATCATATGCCAAAGAAATTGTTCATGGAAAGTCAAACATGATTCAAATTGACAATAGAAGTAAATTATACAAAGGATTTCCTGATAAGATCAACGTAGCTAGGTATCATTCTCTGGCAGTAGAAAAAGATTCTTTGCCAAATAATTTAATAATAACGGGTATGACTGATGACGGTGAAATTATGTCAATGGAGGACAAGTCATTTCCACTTTATGGAGTGCAGTATCATCCAGAATCTATTTTGACAAAATATGGTAAATTAATAGTCAAAAATTTTATAACAGAAATAATAGGTTTAAAGTTAAATACTTTAAAAAGTGTTGAAATTAATATTCCGCAAAGTGAGAAAAATCAGTTGAAAGTTTATATCAAAAAAGTAGCAATCGGAATAAATCTTACTGAAGATGAGGCAAGTGAAGCTATGGATATTATAATGAATAACTATTCTACAGACTCACAAATAGCATCTTTTATTACAGCTTTAAGTATAAAAGGTGAAACTATAGAAGAAATAACTGGATTTGCCAAAACAATGAGGAAAAATGCTACATTAGTTGAAGGGTTAGAGTCAGCAATAGATATAGTTGGTACTGGTGGAGACCTTCATCAAACTTTTAATATTTCTACTACTTCTGCCTTTATAATAGCTGGAGCAGGTGCTGAAGTTGCAAAGCATGGTAATAGAAGTGTTAGTAGTAAAAGTGGAAGCGCTGATGTTTTAGAAAAATTAGGAGTTAAAATAGATTTAAGTCCTAATCGAGTAAAAGAAATAGTAGATGAAGTAGGTGTTGCATTTATGTTTGCTCCAGTATTCCATAAATCTATGAGATTTGCTGCAACTCCTAGACGTGAGGTTGGTTTAAGAAGTGTTTTTAATATTTTGGGTCCATTAGCTAATCCTGCGGCAACAGAATATATTTTAATGGGCGTTTATGATGAAGCACTAGTTGAACCATTAGGAAAAGTTTTACTAAATTTAGGTATTAAAGGTGGAATGGTAGTACATGGATTAGATGGACTTGATGAAGTATCAACTACAGCAGAAACCTTAGTATGTGAAATTAAAAATGGGAAAATGAGGAAATACTTAATTAAAGGTGAAGATTATGGACTGCCAAAAGTTGAACTTTCAATGTTAATTGGTGGGGATAGCTTAGAAAATAGCAGAATTACCTTAAATATATTAGGCGGTCTAAAAGGACCGAAAAGAGATATAGTTGTTTTTAATAGTGCTTGTGCACTATATATTAGAGGTTTAGCAAAGACAATAGATGAAGGGATAAAACTAGCTGAAGAATCTATTGACTCAGGTAAAGCCTTGAAAAAATTACAGGAACTTATAAAGGCCAGTAATGGAGGAACTAATGATATTAGATGAAATTGTTGAAAAACGGAAAGAACAATTAATTAAAGAAAAGGCAGATATTAGTTTAAATGAAATAAAAAATATTTTGGAGAAGAATAAGAATACTAGCAAGAACTTTGCTTTTAAAAAGATTTTAAAGTCTAAGAAATTTACTCTAATAGCTGAGGTTAAAAAAGCATCTCCCTCAAAAGGCGTGATAATTGAAGATTTTCAACCAGTGAGTATTGCTGTAAACTACGAAAAGGCTGGAGCAGGAGCAATATCTGTATTGACTGAAGAGAGTTATTTCTTAGGTAGTAATTTGTATTTAAAAGAGATCAGTAAAAATGTGAATATACCAATATTACGAAAAGATTTTATAATTGATTCATATCAAATTTATCACAGTAAATATCTAGGTGCTTCTGTTATACTTTTAATAGTAGCTATACTTGACAGAACATTATTAAATGAATATTTGAAAATTGCTGAAGAATTAGGGCTAGATGTTATTGTAGAAGTTCACACTGAAGAAGAACTTAAGTTGGCGATAGAAGTTGGAGCTAAAATTATAGGTATAAATAATAGAAATTTAAAAACTTTCGATGTTGATTTAAAAACAACAGAAAGTCTAATAAAGTTTATACCTGAAGGTATATTCATCATTTCAGAAAGTGGAATTAAAACTCCTGAAGATATTATGTTTTTAAAGAGTTTGGGCTTAAGTGGTGTTCTAATAGGTGAAACACTTATGAAATCTTCAGATATTAGTAAAACTATAGAGGGACTAGGAATATGAAATTAAAATTTTGTGGGTTCAGATCTAAAGAGGATATTAAAAAAGCACTTAATTGTAATATAGATTACCTTGGCTTGATATTTGCCAATAGCAAAAGAAAGATTGACAAATATCAAGGGGCTGAAATAATCAAAGAAATAGATTTTGGTCAAGTTAAATTAGTTGGTATTTTTATGGACCAAAGTATAGATGAGGTTATAGATATTGCTGAATTTGTGAAGTTGAATATTATTCAAATTCATGGTTCTGAATCAAATGAATATTTAAAAGAGTTAAAAATAAGAACAGGAAAAGAAATCTGGAGAGCTATTCCTGGAGATGAAAAATCCTTGGAGCAATTTAATCTGATTTCAGCAGATTTTGTACTAATTGATAGTACAAAAGGTGGTGGAAGTGGTGAAGTTGCTGACTGGGAATTGATCAATAAATATGAAAAAGATTTTAACAAGCCATATTTTTTGGCGGGTGGTTTAGGTGTCAACAATATTGAAACGGCAATTAATAAACTTAAACCTTATGGCTTGGATATTTGTAGTGGGATAGAGATGGATAGTGCTAAAAATATAGAGTTAATGAGAGAAATTAGTAGGAGGGTAAAGAATTATGGATAAAAAATTTGGAGAATTCGGAGGACAATATGTTCCAGAAACCTTAATGGAGGCTTTGATTGAAATTGAAAAAGCTTTTGCTAAATATAGTGAGGATCCTGAATTTAATAGAGAACTTAAGGAACTTTATGAGAATGTAGCAAATCGACCTTCTAAACTATATTATGCTAGTGAAATGACCAAAGATCTTGGAGGAGCAAAAATATATTTAAAAAGGGAAGATTTGAATCATACAGGTTCCCATAAGATTAATAATGTTTTGGGACAAATGCTTTTAGCAAAGAAAATGGGTAAAAAGAAAATTATATGTGAAACAGGAGCTGGTCAACATGGAGTAGCAACTGCTACAATTGCAGCATTGTTTAAAATAGAATGTCATATATTTATGGGTAAAGAAGATGTTGAAAGACAAGCCTTGAATGTTTTTAGAATGGAACTATTAGGAGCTAAGGTAACAAGTGTTGACTCAGGTACAGGTACTTTGAAAGATGCTGTAAATGAAGCATTTAGACAATGGACCAGAGAAGTGGAGGATACATATTATCTTATGGGTTCGGTAGTTGGGCCCCATCCCTATCCAGTAATGGTAAGAGAATTTCAAAAAATTATTGGAGAGGAAGTCAGAGAGCAGATATTATTAGCTGAAGGAAAATTACCTGATGCAGTTGTAGCCTGTGTTGGCGGTGGGAGTAATGCAATTGGAATTTTCTACGACTTTATAAAAGATGAACAGGTTAAACTAATTGGAGTTGAAGCTGCTGGTGAGGGTCTTGATACAGATTTCCACGCTGCTACAATAAGTAAGGGTAGTACAGGTATTTTCCATGGTATGAAATCTAAGTTTCTTCAAGATGATTTCGGGAAGATTATGCCAGTTTATTCTATGTCTGCTGGACTGGATTATCCAGGAATAGGGCCGGAACATGCCTATTTATATTCCATCGGAAGAGCCAACTACTTTCCAGTAACAGATGAGGAGGCTATTGACGCTTTTGAATATTTATCTAAAATGGAAGGAATAATCCCAGCCATTGAAAGTGCTCATGCTATTTATTATGCTATGAATTTAGCAAAACAGCTAGATAAGGATAAAATTATTGTAGTTAATTTATCAGGTAGAGGTGATAAAGACGTTTATCAAGTTGCTAAGTATAAAGGAGTGGAAATAAATGAACAATAGAATAGATTTGAAGTTCAAAGAATTAAAAGAATCAAATAAAAAAGCACTTATTACCTTTGTAACTGCAGGCGATCCAGATATTGAAACATCCTATAAAGTAATTAGGGAAATGATTGCTGAGGGAATTGACATATTGGAAATTGGAATACCCTTTTCAGATCCTCTGGCAGAGGGACCTACCATAGAAAAAGCCAGTTATAGAGCATTGGCTAGCAATACTACAACTGATGATGTTTTTAATTTAGTTAAAAAATTGAGAGTAGATTATAACATTCCTATTATATTGATGCTCTATGTAAATTTAATATATAAATATGGAAAAGATAAATTCATGGGAAAATGTACTGAAGCTGGCATTGATGGTTTGATAATACCTGACTTGCCCATAGAAGAAGTTAGTGAATTAAAGAGCTATGCTTCAGCTAAAGAGATATATATTATCAATTTGGTCGCACCAACAACTAAGTCTGATAGATTATTAAAGACAGTAAAAGAAAGCGAAGGTTTTATATATTGCGTATCTTCACTTGGGGTAACAGGTGAACGCAAGAAAATAACAACAGATTTGTCTGATTTCTACAACCGTTTAAGAAGTATTACCAATCTACCTTTGGCTCTAGGTTTTGGCTTATCTAACAAGAAACAAATTGATGGTCTTAAAGGTGGATGGGATGGCTTTATTATAGGTAGTGCAATTGTAAATATTATTGCTCAATATGGAATAGATTCACCTGAATACGTTGGGTCGTTTATAAAAAGTTTGAAGAATTAAGTAATTATTGAATTGCTTCCAAAAATTTAGACCTGTGGGATAATAGCCACAAAACAATCAAAAAGGAATACCAAACAAGAGATGCGCAGTTGAATTCAAACAAAAAGTAGTTAAAGACTTCAGAATTTATGAATATATTTATAATACCAATAAACTTAGAACCAAGGGAAAAGAAGAGGAATGAGTTCTGTATATTACAGAACCCATTCCTCTATGGTTTCTTAATTAATTTTTGTTCAACCTTTTTGGGTGCAGTTATTAATTACTTAATCCTTTAATTTTTTATTTTTAAGCCATAGTGAAAATATCAAGATAGTGTAACTGTACTGAGTGATGAATCTTATCCATTCTGGTTTAGAATTCCAACCAAATAAAACATTCAATGGTATTCCTAAAATACCTTCTTTGTAGTTAAAGATTGTGGATGAAAGATCAAATGCTTTAGTTAATATAAAACTATTTTGTGCTAAATAACCTAGTGTTTCTAAAACTTCTAGTGCTTCATGGATGCTTGTTCCAAGTAAATAACCAGCTTGAAGTATTAAATAAGCTAATGTTATATTAAATATTGTTTTTAGATTAAATTTTATTAATGAGTAATGAAATAATATGGCAATAATTAGAGCTAAAACTAAGCCAATTAAAATTCCTGAAATATTGTATTCACCTGCAAAAGAAAATATTGCAATTTCAGCACCTTCTCTTGCTACCATTAATGTTACTAAGGCTATTATACCAACCTTTGATAAATTCTGTTCAGTTTTAGCTTCTATTTCTGTAGATAAATTCGCTCCGTGTTTAATCATCCATATAATAAAAGTAGTTACCAAAATTAGGGCTACAAAAGAGGCTCCACTTTCCCAAAGTTGCGCTGTTGTATCTAGCTGATTAATGCTATTACTTAATAAAAATAAGATTCCTCCTATAACTGATGATAGAAACAAACCTAATCCAGCACCTTTAGCAACATTTCTTTTTAAATCAACTCTTTTAATCTTATCTAAAAATTTAAGTATTATTATTATGATTAAAAAAGCTTCAAGACCTTCCCTAAGACTTAGTAAAATACTTGGTAATAATTGGTTCATTATGTAACACTTCCTTTATATTAATATGTAAGTTGCAGTAAATTGAAAAAGTTTAGTAAACTTAACATTTTTGCTTACAGGCATTATTATACAGAAAGTAAAACCGATTGTAAAGTGTTTTTTCTTTAAAAGTTTAGAAAACTTAACATTTAAAGAAAAAGACTGAATAGAGATAGATGAAAAAAAAATGATAATTTGTTATAATAAATTAATAAACAAGAAATATATGGAGTATATAATGATTATCGGCACCAAAGTTTTTGATTTTGATAAGAAGGTCTATATTATGGGAATTTTAAATGTAACACCTGATTCTTTCTCAGATGGGGGAGAATATTTTAATGCCCAAAAAGCTTTGGCAAGAGCTCTTGACATGGTTGAAGAGGGCGTAGACATCATAGATATAGGTGGCGAATCAACGAGACCTGGTGCCACTTTTGTTGAGTCTAAAGATGAGTTGGAAAGAATACTTGAACCGATAAGATTATTAGCTGAACAAGTGGACATCCCTATATCTGTTGATACTTATAAGGGTGATGTAGCAGAAGCATCAATTAAAGCTGGTGCAAGTATGATAAATGATATAATGGGCTTGCAAGGGGATAGAAGATTAGGTGAAGTAGTTTCTTACTATGGTGTTCCTATTTGTGTTATGATGAATCGTAGAATTATGGAAACATCAGGGGATATTTTAAAAGATTTAGATATATTTTTAAACAAATCTCTGGAAAATGCTCATGCTTTTGGTATTAAAGAGGAAAAAATTATACTTGATCCTGGTATTGGTTTTGGAATTACTTCTGAACAAAGTTTCAGACTTATAAGTAATTTGAGCAACTTAAAAAAATATGGGAAACCGATTTTATTAGGAGCATCAAGAAAAAGAATTATTTGGGATACTTTAAAATTGAAACCTAATGAAAGTTTATCTGGGACATTGGCAACTACCGCTATTGGGGTTTTAAATGGAGCTAATATTATAAGGGTACATGATATAAAAGAAAATGTTGAATGTTCTCGTATAGCCAAAGAAATATTGCGAAACAAGTAGAATATATAAGTGGAGGTTTTAAATGGATGATTTATTAAGACTAAAACTTGACAGAGATTTAAATGTTAAGGAATTCCTGTCATTTTTGGATTTTCATCAATTTCAGTACAAAATAGAAGAAGAAGAAGTTTTAAACATTCAGACATTAGTTAATGAAAAAAGCATTATTGTTTTAGTTAATGAAAATAAACTTGAAGAATTCAAGGTATTAGCTCTTGTTTATAAAGATCTTCTGGCAAATAAAAATCTCAGGAATCTTAACATACCAATTGAAAATAGCTTGATAGATTATGAAAATACAAGAAAAATCAATACAATTGAATTAGTCAATGATGAAAAACCTAATGGAGACGAACTATTTTCTAAGGCAAATAAAGGGGAGGTTCCAACTGAAAGAGATATGGAAGACTCTTTTTATGGTTATAAAAAAAGGAAGAAAAATGATAAGAAGCGTGAACTTATTCAAGTTGTATTAAATAAAGAAGATTTTGAAAAAAAAGATGATGATGATATTCTTGAATATGATGATATAGACTACAATAAAAATGAATTTATCAAAGATTTTTTAAAAACAGTAGGATTACTAATGTTTACAGGAATACTAGTATTAATATTTATATTAATTAGATAAGGAGATAGGCATGGATAATTGGACTATTAAACATCAGCGTTGGTTGAAGGACAATGGTATAACAAACGAAGATAAAAAAATACTAAAAGAAATGACTGTAAAAGAAATAAAAGATAATTTCTATCAGGATTTAGAATTTGGAACTGCAGGAATTAGAGGAATCAGAGGACTAGGAACTGGTAGAATAAACAAGTACTTAATCCATTCAGTTACACAAGGGTATTGTGATTATTTAATTGAAAAAATACCAAATGTCAAAAAAATGGGTGTAGCTATCGCTTATGATACTAGACATATGTCTAAAGAATTTGCATATGAGGCAGCAAAAGTATTTTCAGGTAGCGGGATAAAGGTTTATATGTATGATAGGATTAGATCTACTCCTGAGTTATCATTTGCTATAAGGGAGTTGAAAACGGCAGGAGGGCTTGTTCTAACAGCTAGTCATAATCCTCCAGAGTATAATGGGTATAAGGTTTATAATCATCATGGTTGTCAATTGTCTACACAAGAGACTAATGAAATGACTGAAAAAATAAAAAAAAATGCTAGCTTTGCAAAAGTTGAATTAGATGAAAATATTAAAAATATTGAATTGATCCAAAATCAGTTAGAAGATATTTATATAGAAAAAGTGAAAAAACTGAGTATGAATAAATTTAATAAAGATTTAAAAATCGTATATACTCCATTATTTGGTGTGGGTTTAAAGCCTGTAAAGAGGATTTTTGATGAGGTAGGTGCTAAGTATTTTTTAGTAGAAGAACAAAGTCAACCAGATGGAGATTTTCCTACAGCAAAAAAACCGAATCCAGAAGAGTTAGAAGCTTTACAAAGAATAATTGAAGAAGGTCATAAAGTTGGTGGAGATATCCTATTGGCAACTGATCCAGATGCTGACAGACTGGGTGTTATGGTTTTAGTTAATGAAGAATATCTATATATAACAGGCAATCAAGTCGGGGCCTTATTAATAGATTACATTTTAAAAAGTAAAAAAAACTTAAAAGGAAATTCGCACGTTATAACTTCTATAGTTACATCTGATTTTGGGGCTAAGATTGCAAGTTCATATGGAGTGAATACCTTGCGTACTTTTACAGGTTTTAAAAATCTAGGAAAAAAAATGAATGAAGTAATAGAGGATGGTGGAAGAGTATCTTTTGTTTATGAAGAAAGTATCGGCTATTTAGCAGAAGATTTCATAAGGGACAAGGATGGCATAAGTGCCTGTTTCTTAATTGCTGAATTAGCAGGATATTTAAAACAGCAAGGTAAAACATTAATTGACCAATTGGATAGTTTATATGAATTACATGGCTATTATCAAGAAAAACAAATTTCTTATGTTATACCCGGAATTGAAGGGATTGTTAAGATACAAGGTATTATGAAAGATTTAAGAGATAATGGTCCAGGTGAGTTTGAGGATAGTTTAAAACTAAATAGTTTGACTGATTATATAGAAACTACTTTGGATGGAGAAAATACAGATTTGCTCTATTATAAATTTACTGATAACAGTTGGGTTGCCGTAAGACCATCTGGTACTGAGCCTAAGTTGAAACTATATATTAATGTTGTGGGAAATAACAAGCAAAATGCATTTAGAAAAATTGATATGATTGAGAGTTGGTTCAAGAAAAGAGTTAGCAATTGGTTGTAAACATTGATGATATAAAACAATTAATAACTAGTGATATTGAAGAATATTTTTTAGTGGATAAACTATTTAAGTTTGCTGCAAATGAAGATTATATAGTTAAACATAGATGTTATTATGTATTAAGAGAAATAGCTAGCAAGTATTCTTTAGATTATATAGTGAAATTCAATGACTTTAATAAAATGTTAGAAGAAGATGTTCTGCGTATAATAGATATTACAACAAAACTTGAAGTAGATTCAGCCTTAAGTCTTAGAAAACTTCTTTATTCAAAAAATCCATATTTAGTTAGAGGCGAAGTAGTGGCTCTAGCAAAGAATGGTTCAGCTAAATCTCTTGATGTTTTATTAGAATTTGCAATATCAACAAAAGGAAGAATAATTAAAAGAGAGCTATTTGCTGAATTGTTAGGATATATGATAAATAAAGAACCCGAATTATCATTATATATTGATAAACAAAAATGGGATAATCAGAAAATTAGAGGATATTTAAGGGATATGGAATTAAAAGGACCTAAATATAATCGTCTTAGTGTATTTCCTTCTAATGACTATTGGGCTTTGAAAGCAAGATGCCAAGGTTTAGAGTATGGTAATTTTAAAAATATTGTAGAAGATAAAGTTTTCGAAAATAGCTTTAAAGGTCTTTAAATGTATGAGATAATAAGGATATAAGTCATGCTTAATAGTTTGTTTCAAAAGGAGAATAGTTGTTTTATTTGTCAGGCTCAAACAAATGCTTTTATTTGTAGTCATTGCAAAAGAGAACTAGACTTCTACCAAAATTTAAGGGGGAGATGTAGTTTTAAAAATTTTGATTTGCATTTTACTACACCCTATTACCAAAACTATAAAAATATAGTATGGAATTTAAAATTTGGAAAGAATACAGGACTAGCAAAAGGTATGGCATATTTAATGTTGGAAGCTTATTTTAAAAAAAATAATAAAATACCAGAACTTTTAGGATATGTCCCTATGGGGATACTTAAAGAAAAACAAAGAGGATTTAATCAAAGTAAACTTTTGGCTTATGAATTAGGAAATTTACTAAATAAAAAAGTTGATGACATATTAAAACGAAAAGATAATGTTTCACTTTATAGAAGTAAAAAAATTGACAGAAATCAATTAGTTTATAATTCAATGAGTATTAAAAATGTGGTTAAAAAGAAGAGTATTCTAATTATTGATGACGTTATGACTACTGGATCAACAATAAGGGAAATTATAAGAATTTTAACGTCAAATGGTTATGATGATTTATCTTTTCTAGTCTTTGCTAGGCAAGAAAAAAAAGAAAATTTAGAAAGTTGGTTTTCATAGATATCTGAATTTAATATGTTGAAATGAAGGAGTTATCCACAATATCAACATGAAAGTAAGTTCATTGCTGTGGAAACTGTGGATAAATATTTAAAAAGGAGTGAGTTATATGAAAGTGATTATCAGAGGAATAGGTGTAGAAGTTACAGATGGTATGGAGAACTATATACAAGAAAAAGCTAAGAGTTTTGTAGAAAAATTTTTCGATGATTCTGAAGATGTGGAAATAAAAGCACATATGGAAGTAGAAAAACTACAACACTTTGCAGAGTTCACAATGTTCTTCCATAGCTATATCTTAAGAGGAGAATCTGTAACATTAGATATGTATGATTCTATCGACGAGGCATTTAAAAATATTGAGACACAATACATAAGACATAAAGACCGTATCAAAGATAAAAATTGGAAAATTCATGGTTTGGAAGAAACACCTGAAAAATACGCTGAGAAAAAGAAAAAAAATGAAGCTAATGAAGATGAATTAGAAATAATCAGAAGAAAGAGATTCATTTTAAAACCTATGTATGATGAAGAGGCTATTATGCAAATGGATTTATTAGGTCATAATTTCTATGTTTATTTAGATGCTGAAACAAATAATATCCATGTAGCCTATAAAAGAAAAGAAGGTCATTTTGGAATTATAGAAACAGAGTAATAGCATAATTAAAAGACATTGGATGTCTCTATATAGGGACATCCTTTTTTTTTGACTATATATTGAAAATATTATATAATGATGTAGATATATTAAGGGGTATGGAGGTGTGGCGGTGTCGTATAGAAGATTAGATCAATTGATTGAAAATTTAGCAAATGAAAATTATATTGATAATGAATTATATAAGCTATATAATGTTAAAAGAGGGTTAAGGGACGAACATGGTAAAGGTGTTTTAGTTGGCTTAACAAAAATTTCTGAAGTTCATGGTTATTTAGTTGATGAAGGTGAAAAAATTCCCGATGAAGGGAAGTTATTATATAGAGGTATAAATGTAGCAGATTTAGTTGGAGGATTTCAAAGAGATGGTAGATTTGGCTATGAAGAAACATCCTATTTATTGCTTTTTGGTAAATTGCCAAGTAAAGAAGAACTGAATTGGTATTGTGCGTATATGGCTGACAGAAGAACTTTAGTAAAAGGTTTTATTGAAGACTATATCCTGAAGAATCCTAGCATAAATATTATGAACGCTATGCAAAGATCCGTTTTAACCTTATATGTATTTGATGAAAACCCCGATTCTGTTACATTAGGAAATGTTTTAGTACAAAGTTTAGATCTAATAGCTAAAATACCTACATTGATGTCATATGCATATCAAAGTAAAAAACATTGTTATGAGAAAGAAAATCTTCATCTATATTCTCCGAAAAGTGAATATAGCACAGCTGAAAACATATTATATATGATTAGAGAAAATGGTGCTTTTACAAGAAAAGAGGCGGAAGTGCTAGATTTAGCATTAGTCTTGCATGCTGATCATGGTGGAGGTAACAACTCATCTTTTACTAATTATGTAATATCTTCAAGTGGAACTGATACTTATTCGGCGACTGCCGCATCAATTGGGTCTTTAAAAGGGCCAAAACATGGTGGAGCAAATCAGAAAGTATTAGAAATGATGGAATTTATTGCTAATGAAATAGGTGATAATCCTACAAATGATGAAATAAAAGCTATTTTAAGAAGACTTATTAAAAAAGAAACTTTTGATAAAAGTGGTCTTATTTATGGAATGGGCCATGCAGTTTATACTTCATCAGATCCTAGAGCTAATCTATTTAAAGAAAAAGCCTTTGAACTAGCAGAAGAAAAAGGAGTTGTAGAAGCATACTATTTATTTAATAGGATTGAGGAATTATCAAAACAAGTTTTTAAAGAAGTGAAAGGTCCTAGTTTTGTAATTTGTGCAAATGTTGATTTTTATTCTGGCTTGGTATATACATTGTTGGAAATACCGCTAGAGTTATTCACGCCGTTATTTGCTGTTGCTAGAATAGTAGGATGGTGTGCACACAGATTGGAACAAATAGTTTCAGATAATAAAATAGTTAGACCAGCTTATAAAGGGATTAATGGACGTATTAAATATACAAATATGAATGAGAGGTAGATTAAAATGATTGAACATATTGATGACAGTACATTTGAAAGTAAAGTTTTAAATTCGAAAGGTCTTGTATTAGTGGACTTTTGGGCTCCATGGTGTGGACCTTGTAAAATGGTAGCACCAGTTCTTGAGTCTCTAGCATCTGAATTGGAAGGACAAGTAGAAATCAAAAAGATTAATACCGATGAGAACAGAGAGTCTGCTGAAAAATATGATATTATGAGCATACCTACATTGATGATATTCAAGGATGGTAAACTTGTAGATACAATTATCGGATTCATTGGTAAAGAACAAATTAAAAATAGAATTATTTCTGCAAAATAATGGAAAAAAATGGGATGTAAGCGATACAATATTAAGCTTTTCTATATTCTATCTTTTGTTTAGCCTTGCAGATGTTTTAGGCTCGAAGTTAAATATTAGTAAGGATTTGGGATTTATTTTAAGTAGCTTTGTAGCAGTTATAAGTTTATTTACCATTTTATATTTACAATTGAATAGAGGAACAGGTATAAAGAATAAGATTGAAACGACATCGAAAAGTAACAGTAGAGACTTTTTGCTTGGTGTATCATCAGGTATAGTACTTGGAATAGTAGTCCTTTTTGGTGTCTTTAATAATGAAAGAGGATTTTATTCACTATTATCTATTGAATATTTGAGGACCTACTTATATCCTAATGGGATATTTAATATGATCCTCTTTTTTCTGGTGTTCGTATTAGCTATTCCGATAGCTGAAGAAATGTTTTTTAGAGGATTTATGTATCCAACAATAGAAATACGTTTTAATATGATAATTGCAGCAATTATTACAAGTGTATTTTCCTCTATATTTTTAAGTGGATCAATATCATTTTTTTTATTATTTATATCAGGAATTGTTTTTGCCTTTCTCTATCAAAAGTCTGAGGCAATTTTTTCTGGTATTGTGTCACATATGACATTTAATTTAATAATTACATTGATAATCTTTATAAAAGGAGGCAGTTGATGAAAAAATATTTAGTAATCTCTCTTTCTACTGGTGGAGGACATGCCACAGCAGGGAATTCTTTAGCGGAGAGATTAAAAGATAAAGGTAATGAAGTATTAGTTATTGATTTATTTAAGGGTATTAATGCAAAAGGCTTACATACTTTTATTTGTGAAGGATATAATTTTATTGCAACAAAAGCACCACAACTATATGAAATAATATATAGAACTGGAAATAAACCTATTATAGCTAAAGGTTCTTTTGACTTGACTAGAAGATTGTCACAAAAAAAAATTAAGGAATTTATTAATGTTTTTGATCCTGATGTTATTATTGCAGTACATCCCATCGTAACAGATATATTAGGTGGTATGAAACAAAGAGGTTATTTAGATAAGCAAAGAATAGTATCTGTAATAACAGATTATCTAGCTCATTTTGTATATGTTCATAAACATAAATATATTGATGCTTACTTTGTAGGCAGTGATGTGACTAAGAGAGATCTTTTAAAAAGAGGTGTAGAGAATGAAAAAATATATCCATTCGGTATACCAATAAAAAAAGAGTTTTATTCACCAATAAATAAATATAAGCATGGTAAATTTACAATATTAGTTATGGGTGGAAGCTTAGGTAGTAGAAATATGTCAAGTGTGTTATCAAAGCTTATGAATGTTAAGGATAATCTTAAGATTATTGTGGTTTGTGGAAAAGACAGTGAATTAAAGATTAAAATGGAAAAATTTATTGATATAAAAACGGATAAAGAAGTATCAGTCTATGGTTTTGTAATGGATGTTCAAAAGATGATGGATGAAGCAAATTTATTGATTAGCAAACCAGGAGGAGCCTCAGTAACTGAAGCTTTACTTAGAAGAATACCTATGATAATACCATATATGTTGGGTGGTCAAGAAAAGGAAAACAGAGACTATCTTATCGAAGAAAATGTAGCTATTTGGGTTAGTAATGTAAAGGATATAACCAAGATAGTTACAAAATTAATACACGAACCTGAAATACTAGAAAAAATGGGAATGAATATGGAACAAATAGCTTCTAATTTTTCAGTCGAAAATGCAATAGAGGTTTTAGAAAATTTATAGTAGTTAAATAAGGACGGAGGAATTGAGAATGGTAGAAGAAGTATATTTCCAGAATTTATTAGATAGTCAATTTTTGGATATACTATTAAAATTGGTAATAATTTACGGCGTTAGTGTGTTTTTTTCAATTTTAGCTAAAAGATTCAAACAACCAGCCGTTTTAGGATATATTATTGGGGGCATAATTCTTGGCTTATTTTTAGGTGCAAGAACACAAATAACATTTTTCACAGACTTATTTGGTGGTTTTACAATTGATGGTAAAACAAGGGTAATATATGATTTAGCCCAAATCGGGGTGATTTTATTATTATTTCTAGCTGGATTAGGAACTAATTTTGAATTATTAAAACAAAACATCAGAAAATCGTCGTTAGTAGCAATACTTGGAGTTATTACTACAATTTCATTGACGATGGGAACATTATTTTTATTGAGTGGTAATTTAAAGGCAGCACTTACATTGGGTATTGTTCTTGCTCCTACAAGTATTAGTATTACAGTAGGAACCTTAAAAGAAATGGGTATGTTGCACAAATTGACTAGCATAGTTATAACTGGTGCAGCAATAATTGATGATATTATTGGTCTAGTGTTAATTACCTTACTAGGTATTTTCATGAATCCAAAATTTCAAGGATTAAATATGGAATTTTATCTTGTTTTAATTAAAATTATAGGATTATTCCTTTTTATAGGATTGCTTGGATTTATCGTCTTGAAAATGAATAAAAAAATTGAAGGTCATAGTTTTTATAAAAAATATGGTGAGCAATTAATGATGGGTGTTATTGCATTTTGTTTTGTGTTAGCTTTTCTAGCACAATATTTAGGTGTTTCAGTTATTATTGGAGCTTATTTTGCAGGTTTAATGTTATCTATGACAAAATTAAAGTCTTCAATTGAAAAACATCTAACTGGCATAGCAGAATTATTTTTTGGACCATTATTTTTCATGTCAATCGGGTTAACTTTAGATTTAACTAATATAACTGGAGTAGTTCTAACTGGAGTCATAATTGCTATAGTAGCTATTATAGGTAAAATTGCCGGCTGTGGTCTTGGTGCAAAATTATCAGGATTCGATACCAGATTATCAACAAAAATTGGATTTGGTATGGTTCCTAGAGGAGAAGTATCCTTTATCGCTGCAAGTTTGGCAGCAGGAATGGGACTTTTAAATGATCAACATCTTTCTATTGCTGTTATCGTTATTATTTTGACATCAATAATTACACCAACACTATTAAAAAAAGTATATATAAAAAAATAGCAAAGTATAAGATAGGAAATTAATTGGATGCCAGAAATTTTGAATTCGACATTTATAAGACTAATATTTGGACTTATAGTACTTTATTCCTTTGGTTTGTTGTTTGCTATTATAGCTAGAAAAACCAAACAGCCTTTATTTATAATTTATATTATCGGTGGAATATTATTAGGTTTTTTAATTAGCCCAAGAACCAATTTTAAATTTATTATAGATTTATTTGGCGGAGTAACCGTTGATAGTAGAGTTGGTATTCTAAGTAATCTTTCTCAAATAGGATTGGTATTTCTATTATTTTTAACAGGGTTGGAAACTCATACTGAGGAATTAAAAAGATATGGTAAACATTCAATATTAACTGCTATATTTGGTGTCATTACACCTTTTTTTCTAGTATTTATAACAGTTTTAGTAATTGGTTTTGACTATAAGGTTGGTATTGTAATTGGATCAGTAGTTGTTGCATCAAGTATTGGAATTACTAAGAAAAAATTTATAAATATTGGGCAAGATAATTCCGACATGGCTTGTGTTGTCAAGGGTGCCACTATTGTTGATGACATTATAGGTGTAGTTGTAATTAGCTTGTTAATTATTATCTTACCAACTAGTATTTTAACTCATCATGACTGGCTAGTCAGCTTAGTAAAGACATTAGGTTCATTTTTAGGCATATTAACTCTTGGTATATTAATAGTTTTTATAGATGCAAAATTAAAGCATAAAAATTTTAAAAATGCTCGGTTTAATGAAATTATTATGGGTTCAATAATATTCATTTTTATCTTAACTTTTTTTGCCAATACACTCGGTGTTTCAGCAATAATTGGATCATACTTTGCAGGATTAATTTTATCACTAACTAGATTAAAAAAGACTATATTAAAATTTTTAGAACCAATTGCAGAAATATTAATTGCACCAATTTATTTCATATCGAAAGGATTAGCTATTGACTTAGTGGATTTAGAATCTATTATTGTAATTGGAATAATTATTGCTATAATGACTATAATAGGTAAGACTATAGGTGCAAGTGTTGGTGCCAAGTTAACAGGGTTAGATAATCAAAGTTCATTTAGAGTTGGATATGCTATGATACCTATAGGTGAGGTGGCATATTTATTGGCAAGCATAGCAAAAGATGCTGGCATTTTAGGGTATAGTCAACTAGGCAGTATTGTAATAGTAATTCTAATAACTTCTATTACAGGTCCACTGTTATTAAACAGTACGTACAAGAATTAATTAATTGAATGAGGTGTTCGGATGAAATTTTATAGGAAAATTCAAGGTTCTGTTATAGGTGGTGTATGTTTAGGTATAAGTGAAGAACTTAAAATTGATGTTATGTTAGTAAGGTTGATTGCAATTTTGGGATTAATAGTTTCAGGTGGTTTCATAGGTTTGATTTATATTATTTTATGGGCAGTACTACCTGCTATTGATAGTACTACTAATATAAAAGATGAAGTAATGGAAAAAGTAAGAAAATATAGCTTTCTTAAAGATAAGGTGAAAAATCCTAATATATTAGGTATAGGTTTAATTGCATTTGGAATATTAATATTAATAGATGTTATATTACCTATTGATTTAATTATGAGGTATTTATTTCCGATAGGACTAGTTGGTTTAGGTATATATTTCTTAATAGTAAATAATAAAAAATAAGATTATAACCATTATAAATATGTAATAATTGCTGTTGACATGATGACCTTTCTATAATATAATGTTTATAGAATTAAACAAATATACAGGAGGAAATATTATGAGTACAAAAGATAATTTAATGGCAGCCTTTGCTGGAGAATCACAAGCAAACAGAAAATATTTAGCATTTGCTAAGAAAGCTGAAGCAGAAGGATATAAGTCAGCCGCTAAAATGTTTAGAGCTGCAGCAGGAGCAGAAACATTACATGCACATGCACATCTTAATGCTGCGGATGGAGTAAAATCAACAGAAGAAAACTTAAAAGCCGCTGTTAGTGGAGAAACATTTGAATTTGAACAAATGTATCCTCCTTATCTAGAAGAAGCTAAAAAAGAAGGAAAAGATAAAGCAATACAATCATTTTCTTATGCTATGAAAGCTGAAGAAGTACACGCTAAGTTATTTGCAGAGGTTATGTCAAACCTTAGTAAGGACGATGATAGTGTTTATTATCTTTGCCCAGTATGTGGCTATATAGAGAAAAATACTGTGCCTGAAGTTTGTCCTATTTGTAATACAAAAGGTAGTTTATTTACTAAAGTTGAATAATATTTATAGTTAAATAAAAAAGAAGTTAATCATTTGATTAACTTCTTTTTTATTGGTAATTCACATCTTATTTGATTCACATATTCTTTATCAATGTTTTGTAAAACTATACCTTCAGTTTCATCCATTTCACTTAAAACATTACCCCAGGGATCTGTTATTAGAGAATGTCCATAGGGACAATATTCAGCATTTAAATCAGATGCTGGAGAGCATAGAGCAATGAAACTCTGTGTGTCCAATCCTCTAGATCTTGCTAATAATTTATAATGGGCTGGTCCTGATACATTGTTGAAAGCCGCTGGTACTATATATAAAAATGGATTTTCTTCCTCCATTTTTTGAAATAGATCAGGAAATCTTAAGTCGAAACAAATAGCAAGTCCAATTTTACCCAAGCTTGTTTTAATTACAGTTGTATTCTCACCTGGTGTTATAAAACCTGATTCTTGAAAACAGATTTTGTCGTAATCAACATCGAAAAGATTAATTTTCCTGTATTTACCTATTTCTATACCATTTTCAAAAGCAAAAGTTGTGTTATAAATATTTTCTCCATCCTTTTCAGGAATACTTCCGCCAATTAGTATAATGCCTTTGCTATTTTCTTTTAGGAATTTATATGCTTTCCCCTGACCTTCCTCAGCATAGTTAATCATATGTGATTTAGTGTAGGGAGTATTAAACATTTCAGGCAATACAATTATTTCTGCTTCCGAAAGTTTAGCCCTTTCTATAAAAAGACTAGCTGTTTTTAAATTATTATCTTTTGATGTTGATACCTTCATTTGACATAAGGCTATTTTCTTTTTCTCACCTCACGATTAATTTTTTTTTGTATAGTTCAACAAACCGCCTGATAGAACTATATCTTTAGCTCTATCAGAAATATCACATATCAAGTCATATTCTTGATTTTTAGTTTCATTTATAAGTTTGATATTTTTGTTATTTTTTAATGATGATATTAAATCTTTTAAAATTAAAACATCATCTTGGTCAATATTGTCATAATCTAGTTCATTCTTGAAAGTTAATGGCAATAATCCAAAGTTAACTAGATTAGCTTTATGTATTCTTGCAAATGATTTGGTGATAACTGCCTTTACTCCTAAATACATTGGAGCTAATGCTGCATGTTCTCTTGATGAGCCTTGTCCATAATTTTGTCCTGCTACAATAAAACCACCTTTTTTATCCAAAGCCCTTTGGCTAAAATCCTTATCTACTGCTGTAAAGACATATTTGGAAATTTCTGGTATATTAGATCTCAATGGAAGAATTTTAGCACCTGCTGGCAT
>JAGXHX010000081.1 GCA_024635955.1 Bacillota bacterium | reverse complement strand
GAGGTATAGTAGCGGTTGGGATATTATTTTTAATAGCATTATTCTTAATTTCTACTACAATAAAATTATCATTATATGCAAAAAGAAAAGAAATACAGGTTATGAAATATGTTGGATCTTCCAATAGCTTCATTCAAGGACCTTTTCTAGCCTCAGGCATGTTGTTAGGATTTTTAGGTGCTTTAGTAGCTTCAATCATATTATTTATTTCATATAAATTTTTAATGGATTGGGCTAAAAATGTAGAATTTTTAAGTATGAGTTTTCAGGGTGGACAAATAGCTGGAATTATTCTAGCATTGTTGATTTCAGGTACTCTAGTAGGCGCAGTTGGTAGTTATTTATCATTACGCAAATATTTAGAAGTTTAATTCTAAATAGGTAAGGGGGGATTTTTTTGAACAGAATAATAAAAATGATTTTAGGTGTATTGCTTTTATCCATTATTTTGGTAATGCCATCATCAATAGTACATGCAGGGTTAACCGATGATAAGACGGCAGCTGAAAAACAGATATCAGAATTTAAAAAAATGATAGAAAGTGCTAATGGCAATATTGAGGCTATTTCTGCCAAAGTTAATACTGTTCTTAATAAAATTCGTGACATTGATGCGAACTTAGTTAAGATAAATCAAGAAATAAAGGTTATAGAAAGTAATATAAAAACTAAAGAGACAGAGATTGCTAAAGCTAAAGTTGAATATGATAAAAAGAAAAATACTTTTTATGAAAATCTTAGAAGTACTTATGAAAAAGGTGGAGTAGATTACACTTCAGTTATTTTAGATTCATCTGATTTAACAGATTTCATAAACATTAATGAATATTCTAGAATAATCAAAGAAAAAGAACAAGAGAAGATTAATGAAATCGTTGCAGCTAAGAAAGCTCTTGAAGTGCAGAAAAAAGATTTGGAAAAAATCCAATCTTCTTTAGCAGGTAAAAAAGCAGATATAGTGGCTCAAAAAAAACAACAAACAATTGAACAGCAAAAACTGGCATCTCAAAAAGCATATTTTGCTTCAATTGCACAAAAATACAAAGCTGAATTAGCAAAAGAAGAAAAAGAATTAGCAAATATTAATAATAAAATAAAAGAAGCTATGAAAAGCACCGGAAGTAGTGGGTTAGTATATACTGGTAATGGTATATTTAATTGGCCTGTACCATCATCAAATAGAATATCAAGTGGTTTTGGTTGGAGATCTAGTCCTATTTCTGGAGGCGGAGAGTTTCATAAAGGTATAGATATTAGTGCAAGTGGTGGTTCAACTATTGTTGCAGCCGATGATGGGGTAGTGTTAATATCATATTATTCAAGTTCATTTGGTAATACAGTGGTTATAAATCACGGAAGTGGATTAATGACCTTATATGCTCATATGAGTGCAAGGTCAGTTTCTTCTGGTCAAGCAGTAGCAAGGGGTCAGAGAATTGGTGCTGTAGGTAGTACTGGTTGGAGTACAGGTAATCATCTTCATTTCCAAGTAACTAATAAAAGTGATATTTTTAATGGCGTTGTTGATCCCAATGTTTACCTGAGTTACAAATAATAAAACAAGGAGTATTTATGAAGAAAATATTAATGGGATTTTTTACTATAATAGCTGTGCTATTAGTATTTTCCCTGACTGGATATAGTAAAGTCGACGCCTCACTTTCAAGTGATAAAAAAGCGGCGGAACAAAATATAGCAAAATTTAAAAAAGATCTAAACAATTTAGAAAATCAAAGATTTGAGATTATTGCTAAATTGGAAGCTGTTGATGTCGCTATCAATAATGTTGAAAAGAAAATTGTGCAATTAGAAAAAGATTTATCTGTTAAAGAAAAGCAATTAGAAATAACTACGATTAGTTATAATAAGCAAAAGAGCGAATTTTACAATCATCTTAGAAATAAATACGAAAAAGGTGAGGTTGAATATGTTTCTGTTGTTCTTGATGCAACTAACCTAACAGATGTTATAAATTACAATGAGTATTACCGGATTATAAAAGAAAAAGAAGAAGAACAGATAACCAAACTTCAAGGAGTTAAAACTGATTTAGAAACGCAAAAAAAAGTTATTGAAAAAAATAAAAATGCAACAATAGATCAGAAAAACACCTTGACTTTGGATAAAGCCAAATTGGCAGCGGTGAAAAAGACATATGATAAGAGTATGGAAAGTGTCAGAAAACAACTAGCTGCAGAAGAGGCTGACAGATCTGCTATTCTAAAAGAAATTGCAGCATTGAACAGACCTGTATCTGGAAATTATACAGGAAGTGGCAGCTTGCAATGGCCTGTACCTTCAATACCGACAACAACTACTAATATTTCTGGTTTCAGAACACCTTCAAGACCAACTCATATGGGTATGGACATAGGCGGATATGGAGTTTCAGGAAGAACTATAGTAGCTGCTGACAGTGGAGATGTCATTCTTGCTAAAAGTTATTCAGGATATGGTAATACAGTAATAATAGATCATAATAATGGCATGATGACTTTATATGGACATATGGCAAGCATAAAAGTAAAAGCTGGCCAAACTGTGAATAGAGGACAAGTGATAGGTGTTATGGGAAATACTGGACAAAGTTCTGGTATACATTTACATATTGAAGTTATAATAAATGGAACGCGGGTAAATCCGAATTCTTATATAAGATAGGAGAAATATTTGAGTAAGAGGAAGATAAAGGTAGTTGTAATTGCTTTTTTACTTGTAGTATTAAGTTTTTATGGTATGAATCAAGGTAATATTCAGGCAGTCGAATTAAAAAACAAACAAGTTTTATTAGCTAATAACATTATAAAGTCGATTAAATATCAAAAAGATATTATGACTGAACTGGAAATTCTTAAAAATAAAGAAAATCAAAATACAGATGCGTTGAATATTAATTTGACATTGGAAATGACTTTTCAAAAAACTCTGGAAAACTTAGAAATTGAATCGATTAAAGATAAATTAGAATTTCAGTTGGTGAATAAACAAATTCTAAGTGTTGGTAATACAGCGAAATTACCATATTTAGGTGATGGTAGTTATACTTGGCCAGTAGAAGGCTATTTTCACGTGTCTCAATATTATGGTGGAATACATAAAGGTGTTGATATTAATACTTTAGGCGCTCACCCAAATGTTGTTGCAGTACAGACAGGCATTGTAGTAAAAGCTGGAAATGAAAATGATGGGTTTGGCAATAAAGTTATAATTTATCATGGTGAAAATACTTATACTCTTTATGCGCACTTACAAACTATAAAAACGCAGGTAGGACAATACATAGAAGAAGGTACACCTGTTGGTATTGTAGGACATACAGGAGACAGTACAGGGGACCATCTTCATATACAATTGACAAAAACAGGAGATGTAGAAAATAATACTATTGATCCTTATGAATATATTAAATTAGTGGAGAATAAATAATTTGAAAAAATTTAAAAAAATTACGTTTATTATTATAAAAATTATCACAGTTATATTTGCATTAATAGGAATAACTGTAACTATAATGTTATCTAATCTGTTGAAAACACCAAATGAGTTATTATCTGCTGTAAGTACCTATAAGCTGATAGAATCACAATATTATGATACTGTTAATGATAAGAATTTAGTTGAAGGATTTTCCAAAGGTATGGCTGATTCATTAAATGATCCATATTCTACTTATTTTACCAAAAAAGAAATAACAGATTTTAATAGTCAATTGAATGGAGAGTATGCGGGAATAGGAATGGTTTTAGGCTTTGATAAGGAGACTCAACTCGTTAAGGGGATAAGAGTTTTCAAAGATTCACCAGCCGAAAAATCCGGGTTATTACCTGGTGATATAATTGTAGAAATTGATGGAAAATCTACTGAAGGCATGGATACGGAGAAAGTAGCTAGCAGTGTTAGAGGCAAAGAGGGAAGTGAATTAAAATTAGTCGTTTTCAGGAATAATAAATATTTAGAATTTAATTTAACTAGAGCGATTATTAGGATTCCCACAGTAACTGCCAAGTATGTAAATGATGATACTTTATATATCGGGATATCAAGTTTTAGCGAATCCACTGCTGGAGAATTTAAAACAATGTTAAGTGGTCTTAATAAGGAACCGAAGAAAATTATTTTGGATTTAAGAGATAATGGTGGAGGACTTGTAAATCAAGCTGTTGAAATAGCTAGATACTTCACGCCTGGTGGAGTAGTTCTTTATGAAACCGGTCGGGACAGAAATAATTTAATACCATTAGGAGTAGATGATCAGTTATTTTTAAATCTACCATTGGTAGTTTTAGTTAATGAATATTCAGCAAGTGCTTCAGAAATACTAGCAGGAGCAATACAAGATTACAAAACAGGGACACTGATAGGTGATACTACTTTTGGTAAAGCAGTTGTACAAACTGTATTTCCCTTACCCACTGGTGGAGCTCTAAAGTTGACTACTCAACGATATCTAACACCTAATAAAAGAGATATAAACAAAATTGGATTAACTCCAGACGTGAAAAAAATCATGACAGAAGATGATTATAAAAAAATTGATTATTCAGCTTTACCAGATATAAAAAATGATCTGCAATTAGTTGAAGCTATTAATTATTTGAATAAATAAAAATAGAAACTGGCTTAGGCCAGTTTTTTGCAAATAGGAGGAACCTTGAATAAATTTGGTAAATTTGATTTAGTATCTGATTTTAAACCAGCTGGTGATCAACCAGTAGCAATAAAATCGCTTGTGGATGGTTTAAAGGAGGGTCATGTTCATCAAACCTTACTTGGTGTAACAGGTAGCGGAAAGACTTTTACAATGGCTAATATTATAGCAGCAGTTAATAAACCCACTCTGATTATGGCTCCCAATAAAACATTGGCAGCTCAATTATGTAGTGAGTTCAAAGAATTTTTCCCGAATAATGCAGTGGAATTTTTTGTAAGCTATTATGATTATTATCAACCTGAAGCATATATTCCAAATTCTGATACCTATATATCAAAAGATAGTGCAATAAATGATGAAATCGATAAATTGCGACACTCAGCAACTTCGGCTCTTTTTGAGAGAAGAGATGTAATTATTGTGGCTAGTGTATCTTGTATTTATGGGTTAGGTTCGCCTGAAGACTATAAGACCATGCTTTTATCAGTAAGAGAAGGTCAAAACATGTCAAGAGAGGATATAGTAAACAAACTTGTAGATATTCAATACACAAGAAATGATATTAATTTTATTAGAAATACATTTAGAATAAGAGGAGATGTCATAGAAATAATACCTGCTAATTTATCTGAGCAAGGATATAGAATAGAATTATTCGGAGATGAAATTGAAAAAATAATTGAGTTTGATATTTTAACTGGAGAGATTCTAGGCAATTTAAAACATCTTGCAGTTTTCCCTGCAAGTCATTATATTGTTTCAGAAGAAAAATTAAAGAAAGCTTTTGATAATATTAAAATTGAATTAGTTGACAGACTGGAATATTTTAAAAATAATAATAAATTAGTAGAATCGCAAAGATTAGAAGAAAGAACATTACATGATTTAGAAATGATAAAAGAAATTGGACATTGTTCAGGTATTGAAAACTATTCAAGACATTTAACTGGAAAAAAAGCTGGTGAAATGCCTAATACCTTAATTGATTATTTTCCGGATGATTTTCTAATTTTTGCAGATGAGTCTCATGTTACAGTTCCTCAAATCGGAGGAATGTATGCTGGAGATAGATCTAGAAAACAAGTATTGGTTGATTATGGATTCAGATTACCTTCAGCTCTAGATAACAGACCATTATCATTTCAGGAGTTCGAAAGCAAAATTAATCAAATAGTTTATTTTTCAGCGACTCCAGGTAAATACGAACTTGAACATAGTAGTAATTTCGTACAACAAATAATCAGGCCAACAGGGCTGCTAGATCCTATTTTAGAAGTGAGAACTACTAAAAATCAAGTCGATGATTTACAAGAAGAAATAAATAAGAGAGTAATTAAAAAAGAAAGAGTATTAGTTACAACCTTAACGATAAAAATGGCAGAAGATTTAACTGCATATTTTGAAAATGCAGGACTCAAAGTTAGATATTTACATAGTGAAATAAAAACTTTAGAGAGAATGGAAATAATAAGGGATCTAAGACTTGGTATTTTTGATGTTCTTATTGGTATTAATCTTCTTAGAGAAGGTTTGGATCTACCGGAAGTGTCTTTAGTAGCAATACTAGATGCTGATAAAGAAGGTTTCTTAAGATCAGAAAGATCATTGATTCAAACAATAGGTCGTGCTGCTAGAAATAGCGGTGGTAAGGTAATACTTTATGGAGATAGGATTACCGACTCTATGGCTAAAGCAATAGATGAAACAAATAGAAGACGGAAAATACAAGCAGAATATAATGAGAAAAATAATATTACTCCTAAAACAATTATTAAAAATTTTAGAGATATTCTTGAAATTACATATAAAGGTGATCAAGCTAATAGAAAACCAGCAGCCAAATTGAAGAAAAAAGAAATGATAGGTATGATTAAAAACTTAGAAAAAGAAATGGCTATAAAAGCCAAAGATTTAAAATTTGAAGAAGCTGCAGAATTAAGAGATTTAATATTTGAGTTAAAAACTAATTTATAGAAAGTGTTTTATCTGATATAATCTAATGGGTAGGTGAAAAGATGAGAAGAAATATTGGATATGTAAAAAAAACTAAATTAAAAACCAAAGCTGGTAATAAGCTTAGAATTAATGGCAACTTACCAAAAATACTTTGGTTTATTTATCCTATAATTTTTATATTTTTTATTCAATCTTTATCATTTGGAACTTTAATAAAAGGGTTTGTTAATACTTTAGTAAATCCGTATTATTTTATACTTACATATATTTTGGTTGTGAGTTTTTCATTTATATTATGGTTGTTTTTCGAAAATAGATGGATTAGTTTTTCTATATTAAATTTTTTGGGGTTAACTTTGGCCTTAGGCAATAGGTTTACAATTCCTAAAGGTGAAACTGGTTTGGCTTTAAATAATATAGGCATTTTTAAAGAACTTGGCTTGATACAGAATGCAAATGCAAGTGCTTTCATTCCATTTATCATAATGTTGATCTTTTTCCTGCCAATACTATATTTCACAATATATTTGATGCATCCTTGGAAACAAGGTTTGAAATACAGAAAAATAGCAGCTATAGGTTCATTGTTAGTATTTATATTTTTCTCACAATTAATAATTCCATTGATTTCCACATCTAAAAATAGTTTATCTAATGTTGATAAAATAGGTGTAATATTATTTTTTAACAATGGGATTTTTAGTAGAGATAATGTTAAATATCCTGATGAGAACAAGATAAAAGAGATTATGAAAAAAGTCGATATAAAACAAAATAAACCACTTACTAAGCCTAATATTATTATGGTGCAATTGACGAATTTTGTCGATGTATCAAGAATAATGAGTGTGCAAAATGATCCTTTGTCGAATTATCACAATATTTTTAATGGAGCTTCAACTTATATAGTCGATTTATCAGCTAAGGAAAACAACAATTTAAATGTAGAATTTGAAGTTTCAACTGGATTGCCTGTTGAGTTTCATCCTAATGAATTACAGGTACGTGCAGGTAATACAAGTGAAGGAACGATAAGCCTAGGGGGAATATTGTCAAAACAAGGTTATAATAGTGAAAGTATCTTACCGTATCCTAAAGAGGATAGAGCTGAATTCTATAGTAAATTAAGTTTTGATAATTATATAGGATCTGAAGATTTAGGAAAAGGAACAACAAAAGAAGTTATTGCTGAAATAAAAAATAGACTGGATAAATCGGTTGAAAATAATAAACCTATTTTCATATATACTCATTTTAATGTTTTGGAAAAAAAATATGAAGATAATGACATTAATCAATATCTTAATGATTTGAAATTACTTGATGAACAAATAGGATCTTTGAAAAAAACAATTATAGATTCTAAAGAGCCTACAATTTTAATGTTTTATAGTGATAATTTGCCAACTTTGGGAGTTGATAATAAGCTGTATTATGATTCAGGATATTTAAAAAACACTGACTCGGCTATTGAAATAGAAAAAAAATTAAATAGCGGAGATATATTATTATGGGACAATTATAATCAAGGCATAACCTACCAAAATGGAGAAACCTTTGATTTATGTAGTATTCCTTTCTTACTTCTAAATAAGGGTGGATTATCAATGCCAAATTATCTTCAATATTTCAAATATTTAAAAGACGAAGAAGGCTTATCAAGAATAAGTGCTGATTATTTAGAATTAAATGATATTCTTTTTGCAAATAATACACCTGAATATATAGATTTATCTAAAGAATTTTCTATAGTAATAAAAGATGTATTAGGACCGTATAAATATATTGAAAGGGATTTAAATTGATGCTCCAAATAAATGCTTATGGAAAAATAAATTTAACATTAGAAATTTTGGGACAAAGAACAGATGGTTATCATGAGATTAGAAGTATTATGCAAAATATTAAACTTCATGATAAATTAACCTTTGAGATTACGGATAATGAAACAATTTATTTATCAGGAAATTGTCCATTTCTTGAGTATGATGAGAATAATCTCATTTACAAGTCCGCTAAAGTATTAATGGAGTATAATGATAAAGGCTCTGGTGTAAGAATATATTTAAATAAAAAAATACCAATGGAAGCAGGTCTAGCCGGAGGAAGTGCAGATGCGGCTGCAACATTAATTGGATTAAATAAATTATGGGAATTAAATTTATCAATAGACAAGTTAATAGATATAGGTTCGCATATTGGTTCGGATATTCCCTTTTGCTTAGTTGGTAATACAGCTTTAGTTGAAGGTAGAGGTGAAAAAGTAACTAGAATAAAATCACCACCAATAGAAAAGTTGTTAGTTGTCAAACCTGATTTTGGTGCAAGTACTAAATTAATTTATAGTAAATATGACGAAATTGAATATCAGAAGTCTAAAAACCATACGGATTTAATGATTCGGGAAATTATAGATCAAGGTAATTACAAAAAATATTTATATAATGAGTTGGAAAAGGTTACAACCAAACTCTATCCAGAGGTGCAAGAAATTATTGATACTATGCATCAGACGTGTAAATATGTAATGATGAGCGGAAGTGGTCCAACATGTTTTGCTTTCGGAGATGAAAACTCCATAAATTTACTTTATGAAAAATTTAAAGATAAATATAAAGATGTTCTTATTACTTCTTTAAAGACATAATTTAAGGTGTTAGTACATTATAAAATTATTTTATGATATATTAGCAATATTATAGTATATTTTTCTTTAATTTGAGTTATTATATACATGTATCCAAAATACATGCTTACAGATATTGATTAATTGTATTATTATTAATCAGAGAAAAGGAGAAAATAATGGCTAAGGTTACAGATGTAAGAATTCGTAAAAGTTACGATGAGGAAAGTAAAGTTAAGGCTATAGTTTCAGCTACATTGGATGATGCTTATGTAGTGCATGGCATCAAGGTGCTAAAAAGTGATGAGGGGTATTATATCGCAATGCCTTCAAAAAAATTGAAAGAAGGAGATTTTAAAGATATATTTCATCCTATTAGCACAGAATCACGTCAAACTTTGCAAAAAGAAATATTAGAACTGTTTGAAATCGAGTCAGCAAAGGTGACACAAGAAGTATAGTGAATTATTGAAATTAAATTGAATAAAAGGGGATAGTTGTTTATAACTATCCCCTTTTATGTTATAATTTTAACTGTATAATTAAGTAGGAGAGTGAATAAAATGGGTTTTGGTAATATGCAAAAAATAATGCAACAAGCAAAAAAAATGCAACAGGAAATGGTAAAGAAACAAGAAGAATTAAAAGAAAAGACCATTGAGGTAACAAGTGGTGGCGGTGCTGTGAAAATAGTAATAGCATTAGATTTATCGGTTAAATCCATATATATAGATAAGGATGTTGTTGATCCTGAGGATGTTGAAATGTTAGAAAATCTTGTATTGGCTGCAATGAGAGAAAGCATAGAAACTGCAAAAGGTCTACAAGAAAAAGAAATGGGTTCTGTTACTGGAGGCTTAGGTCTCCCGGGCATGTAGGTATAAAATGATAGGACATATAAAGCCTTTAATAAACCTTATTGGTGAACTAAAAAGATTGCCAGGCATCGGACCTAGAAGTGCTGAAAGAATTGCTTATTCTATTTTAGATATGGATGAAGAGGCAGTAGCAGGTATAGGTAAGGCGTTAATGGATGCTAAAATAAATATTAAACGTTGTCCAGTGTGCTTTAGTATAACTGATGAGATTCCATGTAGAATCTGCATGGATCCAATTAGAGATAAAAGTGTCATTTGTGTAGTTGAAAATGCAAAAGATGTCATTGCTCTTGAAAAAGCTGGAAACTATAAAGGTTTCTATCATGTTTTAGAAGGGTCTTTATCTCCAGGAAGAAATGTAGGGCCAGATAATTTACGAATGAAAGAATTGCTAGAGCGTTTAGATAAAGGGGTTTTTAGAGAAGTCATAATTGCTCTGAACCCAAATGTAGAAGGTGAAGCTACAGCAATGTATTTAAATATGTTATTAAAGCCATTTTCATTGAAGGTGACTAGAATCGCCCATGGATTACCTATTGGTGGTGAATTAGAGTTTGCTGATGAAATGACTTTGATGTATGCGTTTGAAGATAGAAAAGTACTTTAAGGAGTAAAGAATGAATAAAATTAAAATGACAAATCCTATTGTTGAAATAGATGGTGATGAAATGACCAGAGTAATCTGGGAGGCTATAAAAGATGAATTAATAAATCCATTTATCGAACTTAATACTGAATATTATGACTTAAGTTTAAAGAATAGAGATTTGACTAATGATCAAATTACAATAGATTCAGCAATGGCAACTAAAAAACATAAGGTTGCTGTTAAGTGTGCTACTATAACTCCTAATGCACAAAGAGTTAAAGAGTATGACCTTAAAGAAATGTGGAAAAGCCCAAACGGCACAATTAGAGCAATATTAGATGGAACTGTTTTTAGAAAACCAATAGTAGTAAAAGGAATTGAACCATTTGTTAGAACTTGGAAAAAACCAATTACTATAGCTCGTCATGCGTACGGAGATATATATAAAGATGTTGAATTGATTGCCGATGGTCCAGGAGAAGCTTATTTATGTTTTCAAAGTATAAATGGCAAAGAAGAAAAAATAATGGTACATAACTTCAAAGATAAAGGAGTTCTTTTAGGTATGCATAATTTAGATTCTTCAATAGAGAGTTTTGCACGAAGTTGTTTTAATTATGCTCTTGAGGTAAAAGAAGATTTATGGTTTGGTACTAAAGATACAATATCAAAGAAATATGATCATCATTTCAAGGATTTATTCCAAGAAATTTTTGATAATGAATATAAAGAGAAATTTAGTGATTTGGGAATTGAGTATTTCTATACATTGATAGATGATATAGTTGCTAGGATAATGCGTTCTGAGGGAGGCATGATCTGGGCATGTAAAAATTATGATGGTGATGTTATGAGTGATATGGTTGCATCAGCTTTTGGAAGTTTGGCAATGATGACATCAGTTTTAGCTTCTCCCGAAGGTTTCTACGAATATGAAGCTGCACATGGTACAGTGACTAAACACTATTATCAACATTTAAAAGGTGCAAAAACATCAACTAATTCCATGGCAACTATTTTTGCTTGGTCAGGGGCTCTTAGAAAAAGAGGACAAATGGATAACAATCTAGAATTAGTTAGTTTTGCTGATAAACTTGAAAGCACAGCTATTAATACAATAGAAGAAGGATTTATGACAAAAGACCTTGGTTTAATGTCAACTTTGGAAAATGTTAAAATATTAGATACTTTCGAGTTTTTAAAAGCGATTAGAAAGAATTTAAATAAGTAAAAGTCACATATAATTAATAGGATTTAAGAGGGTATGATTACAAAGAGCTATTGGAAAAAAAATAGACAAGTATGTCGTGCAGGAGGAAAGAAATGGGAAAAATAAAAATAACAACTGACGGGAACGGTGCTGCGGCACATGTAGCTTATTATTATACAGATATAGCAGCTATTTACCCAATTACACCATCATCAAACATGGCCGAAAGTGTTGATGAATGGGCAGCTAAGGGTCGCAAAAATATTTTTGGACAAGTTGTTAGAGTGACAGAAATGCAATCTGAGGGTGGTGCTGCAGGAGCAGTTCATGGTTCATTGTCAGCTGGTGCTTTAACTACAACCTTTACAGCATCTCAGGGATTATTACTTATGATACCAAATATGTACAAAATTGCTGGAGAATTATTGCCTGCAGTATTTCATGTAACTGCAAGAAGTTTGGCTACACACGCGCTATCAATATTTGGTGACCATTCTGATGTAATGGCATGCCGACAAACAGGTTTTGCAATGCTTTGTTCAAGCAGTGTACAAGAAGTAGCTGATCTTTCCATTGTTGCCCACATGTCCGCAATAAAAGGCAGCTTACCTTTTGTAAATTTCTTTGATGGTTTTAGAACTTCACACGAAATACAAAAGGTGGAAGTATTTGAAGAGGAAGAGTATAAAAGTTTTTTACCAAAAGATGAGTACAGTCAGTTTAAAGATAGAGGCTTGAATCCTGAAAGACCAGTAGTAAAGGGTACGGCTCAAAATCCAGATATATTCTTTCAAAACAGAGAAGCTAGTAATTCATACTATGATAAATTACCAGGTATCATTGTTGAATATATGGATAAAGTTACAGAGGTGACAGGCAGAAAGTATAGTCCTTTTGTTTATTATGGAGATCCTGAAGCAACTGATATAGTTATTGCTATGGGTTCTGTAACCCAGGCTTTAGAAGAGACTGTAGACTATTTAAATAAACAAGGTAAAAAAACTGGTGTTCTTAAAGTTCATTTATTCAGACCTTTTGTTAAAGAGTTTTTATTGGATACAATACCTACTACTGTCGAAAGAATAGCAGTGCTAGATAGGACCAAAGAACCTGGCGCTTTAGGTGAACCATTATATCAAGAAGTAAGATCAATATTTTATGGTGCTGATACATGTCCGAAAATAATAGGGGGAAGATATGGGCTTGGCTCAAAAGATGTTAGTCCTTCTGCTTTAAAAACGGTCTTCGATAATCTTGAAGGTGAAAAAAAGGATGGATTTACTATTAGTATAGTTGATGATGTAACATTTAAGTCATTAGAAGTTAAAGAACAAATTTTTACAATACCTGAAACTACAATCAATTGCAAGTTCTGGGGCTTAGGCTCTGATGGTACTGTTGGTGCAAATAAATCAGCTGTCAAGATAATTGGTGACAATACAGATCTTTTTGTACAAGCTTACTTTTCTTATGATAGTAAAAAATCAGGAGGCGTAACAGTATCCGATTTAAGATTTGGTAAAGAACCAATAAAATCTACATATTTAATTGATTCTGCAGATTTTATATCATGTTCTCAAAGATCATATTTAAGACGATATGATATTTTGGGTGATATAAAAGACGGGGGAGTTTTCCTCTTAAACACATCTTGGACTAAGGATGAAATTGATAGTAAATTACCGATTAAAATTAAAAAACAACTTTATGATAAAAAAATTAAGTTTTATATCATAAATGCACTTGGTATTGCTGAGGATGTAGGACTAGGTAATAGAACTAATATGATTATGCAAGCAGCATTTTTCAAATTGTCTAAGGTCCTTCCTATTGATCAAGCTATTAGTCTATTAAAGGATTCAATCGCAAAAAAATATATAAAAAAAGGTGAAAGTATTATCAGAATTAATAAAGAAGCGGTAGATTTGAGTTTAAATTCTTTAGAAGAAGTGCCTGTTTTAGAAAGTTGGAAAGATTTAGTAGAGCTAGAAATTAAAGTTTCGGATAATCCTGATTTCATTAAGAATGTTTGTACTCCTATGAATGCTCAAAAAGGAGATGACATTCCAGTTAGTGCATTTATTGGTAGAGAAGATGGACATTTTCCTTTAGGAACAACAGCCTATGAAAAAAGAGGCATTGCTAATAAAGTTCCAAAATGGATTTCTGAAAAGTGTATACAATGTAATCAGTGTTCATTCGCTTGTCCACATTCTGTTATTAGACCATTCCTTTTAGATGATAATGAAAGAATTGGCTTCAAGGGAGACTTGCTAGATCCTAAAAGTAAAGAGTTAAATGGATTAAAATTCAGAATACAAATAAGTCCATTGGATTGTACTGGTTGTGAAAATTGTGTGCACACTTGTCCAACTGGTGCCTTAGAAATGAGTCTTTTAAAAGATGAAATTGAGGAACAAGATAATTGGGGCTATATGATTAATAAAGTTACTATAAAAAGTGATAGAGTAGATAAAGATACTGTTAAAGGCAGTCAATTTTTACAACCTTATTTAGAATTTTCCGGAGCATGTGCAGGTTGTGGAGAAACACCGTATATAAAAGTAGCTACTCAATTGTATGGAGATCAAATGATTATAGCTAATGCAACAGGTTGTTCATCTATTTGGGGTGCTTCAGCTCCATCAACTCCTTATTGCACAAATAGCGAAGGTAAAGGACCTGCTTGGGCCAACTCACTATTTGAGGATAATGCAGAATTTGGTATGGGAATTCTGATGGGTATAAGTCAAAGAAGACGTAAAGTTAAACAGATTCTTAAAAAATTAAAGGATATGAAAGTTAGCCGAGATACAAATTTTGCCATTGAAAACTGGTTGGAGAGTTATAAGGATACTATAGACTCTAGACATGCCGCTAAAAAATTAGAGTTGGCTCTAGAAGCAGGAACTTTCGCACCTGAAGAAAAAGTTTTGGTTGATAATGTTATATCTAATGATTATCTCTTGTCTAAAAAATCAATTTGGATTGTTGGCGGAGATGGCTGGGCCTATGATATAGGTTTTGGCGGGTTAGATCATGTTTTGGCATCAGGTAAAGATGTTAATGTTTTAGTTTTCGACACAGAAATATATTCTAATACAGGTGGACAAGCTTCTAAGGCTACTCCTTTAGGCGCTACAGCAAAATTTGCAGCTGGTGGCAAGGCTATTAGGAAAAAAGATTTAGGATTAATGCAAATGACTTATGGACATATTTACGTGGCTCAAGTGGCTATTGGTTCAAATAAAAATCATTTCATGAAAGTTTTGCAAGAAGCTGAAAGTTATAAGGGTCCATCATTGATTATCGCTTATGCACCTTGTATAAGCCATGGTATTAAAGGTGGTATGGTTGATACTATGAAAAGAGAGAAAGATGCAGTGGAAGCTGGATATTGGCATTTATATCGCTATAATCCTGATCGTAAGTTGACTGGGGAGAATCCATTTACATTAGATTCACCTAAACCGACTAAACCTTTTAAGGAGTTTTTAGGTCAAGAAACAAGATATAGCTCATTAATCGGTGTGAATAAAATTTTAGCAGAACATCTATTTGATGCGGCTGAAAAAAATGCCAAAGAAAAATATCATATGTATAAAACATTAGCTGATGGTAATTTCCATTTTTAGGAGTTAATATGAGAATTAGAAACTTTATAATGATAATTGTTGTTGTGATTTCCATGTTATTGGCAACAAGCTGTGAAATGATTCAAAAAAAAGAAGAAGGTCCCCTTAAAGTGGGCCTTCTTCTTATGAGTTCTCCTGATGATATGTATTCTGAAGGATATTTTGGATATAATGCTTTAAAAGCATTGGAAGAAAAATATGGTGTCGATATTGCTTATAATGACAATGTTAATAATGAAGATAGTGCAGGATTCCTTTTGAATAGTTATGGTAAAAAGGAATATGATTTAGTTATCGCAGTTGGCAATATGTTTCAGAAACCTATGTTGGATGTAGCTCCTTCTTATGTCAATACAAAGTTCGTTTGTGTAGGTGGAGATCTTACAGAAGAAAATGTTCAGGCGTATTTATTACCTGTAGATGAAATTGGGAATATAATGGGTTCAATTAGTGCGGACTTTAATGAAAACAAAGCTAATAGTATAGCATATGTTCAGTCTGCAGATGGGTTTTCTTATTATGATGGCTTTTTAGAAGGTGTGAAAACAATTAATAGTCAGACCTCAGTGAAAGAATTTATTCTTAATAGTGATGATACTTATACTGCTTTGATTGATAAGTTTAAAGGAAATAGTATAGGTTTAGCAAGTGCTATGTTTTATTCTCCTAATTTAGAAAAAAGTTTGACGGATCGAGAATATTCATTTACTGTCTTAGGTGGTGGAGAGAGTGAAACTAATGTTCCCCGAGTTATCATAAATTACAATTTCATATTTGACATTGTTTATCAAAACTATTTAAAAAAGAATAGTAATGGAGAAAATATAAAATTAAGTTTAAGTGATAACATTTTAACTATTTATGGTCTTGATTTGCTTGGTAATACAGTGAAAACAAAGGTGGAATCTTTTTTGACTAAAGGTAAATAGAAGATAAAAAGGTAAAGAAGGAAGGATTAAAAGGTTCTTCCTTTTTTAATGAGAAATTAATTTAAAAAAAGTTAAATTAAGGGTTGACCTGAAAGATGTGAAATGATACAATATTTAAGCGACCAAAACAAAAGGTAGCAAGGTCATTGAAAACTGAACAATAGAAGAAGAAGAATTAAAGAAACAACGTCAATGTAAAAAAAGAGTCAGATCTCGAAAGAGGTCACGGATAAACAACGAAGAGTTTGATCCTGGCTCAGGATGAACGCTGGCGGCGTGCCTAACACATGCAAGTCGAACGGACCT
>JAGXHX010000080.1 GCA_024635955.1 Bacillota bacterium | reverse complement strand
ATGTGTATAAGAGACAGGATAAACCCACTGATTAACAACCCTCAAATGATCTTTATCTTCAGCTAATTTTGCAATTGATTCTTCTGATAAAACAACTAACCCAAGTTGTGTCATCATCTCAGGTATTCCATGATGAATTTCTGGATCAACATGATATGGTCTGCCGGCTAACACAATACCTCGCATTCCTTTTTCATGCATTTTACTAACTATATCCAGTCCTTTTTCTTCTATATCTCTTTTATATCTGCCCAACTCATCATAAGCTTTTTCTAATGCAAATATAATTTCTTTTTTGCTTATATTAAAGTCTTTCTTTAAAGATTCGTGTAATCTAACAGCCATTTTCTTTTGATTGTAAATTGGTAAAAACGGATGAATGAATGTAATATCATCATTCCTGATATCATCAATATTATTTTCTATAACCTCTGGATAACTAGTAACAATGGGGCAATTATAGTGATTTTCAGCTGTTTCTTCTTCCTTTATATCATAAGGAATAGATGGATAAAATATAGTTTTAACTCCTTTTTTCAAAAGATTCATTATATGTCCATTTGTTATTTTAGCTGGATAGCACATGGATTCTGATGGTATTGAATCCATACCTGATTCATATATTTTTTTTGAACTTCTATTAGATAATTCCACTCTGAAACCAAGTTCAGTGAAAAAAGTGAACCACAACGGATAATGTGCATATATATTAAGAGCTCTTGGTATCCCAATTGTGCCTCTTCTAGCAAGTGATTTATCTAATGGATGATAATTAAATAATCTGTTATAAGTATATTCATAAACATTTGGCAATTTATTTTTAGCGTCTTCTGCTAATCCAGCGCCTCTTTCACATCTGTTACCTGAAACATAAAAATCACCAGTGGGAAAAGTACTAATTGTTAATAGACAATTGTTCCCGCACAACCCACAACGTTTCATATCATTGACGTAATTAAATTTCACCAAATCCTTTTGTCCTAATAATATACTTTCATCCTCAACACTATATCTTTCTTGAGCTATTAAAGCCATACCAAAAGCTCCCATAATACCAGCAATATCAGGACGAATCACTTCTCTTTCGATAATACGTTCAAAGGCTCTCAATACAGCATCGTTATAAAATGTTCCACCTTGGACTACAACGTTTTCACCTAATTCTGCTGTATTTTTCAGCTTGATTACTTTATATAATGCATTTTTAATTACTGAATAAGAAACACCGGCTGAAATATCACCAACACTTGCTCCATCCTTTTGTGCTTGTTTAATTTTAGAATTCATAAACACTGTGCACCTAGTACCAAGATCAACTGGGTTAGGCGATAATAATGCTTTTTGAGCAAATTCTTTAACAGGTAATGATAATGAATTCGCATAAGTTTCAATAAATGAACCACAACCTGAAGAGCATGCTTCATTTAACATGATACTAGTTATAACGCCATCTTTAACTTGTAGAGACTTCATGTCTTGTCCACCTATGTCGAGTATGAAATCAACTCCAGACTGGAAAAAATTTGCTGCTTTAAAATGTGCAACAGTTTCTATTTCTCCCTCGTCAACTTGTAAGGCTGCTTTAATTAAGCCCTCTCCATAACCTGTAACACCAGATCTTGCTATCTTCAGTTTCGGAATGTCCTTATATAAATTTAATAATTGTAATACAATATTTGTTAAGGGTTTACCTTCATTGCTTCCATAAAATGACCAAACTAAAGCACCATTATTATCAATCAATGCCATTTTGCTTGTAGTAGATCCTGCATCTATTCCAAGGAAATATGGAGCTTCACTATTTTCATATTCAACCCTCTCAACTTTAGCCTTAGCATGACGTTCTTTAAAAGACTTGTATTCCTCTTCATTTTCAAATAAAGCTGGTAAGGTCGAAATGTTTTCTGATGATATATCTCTATCTGCTATCGCACTTAAAACTTCTGATAATTTAAATTCACTTTCTTCATTTTTAACCAATTCTGCTGTACCTAAAGCAACAAAGTATTGAGAATTTTCAGGGAAAATAATATCATTGTCAGTTAATTTTAACACTTCTATGAATCTATTTCTTAGTTCAGACATAAATGTTAAGGGGCCTCCTAAAAAGGCCACCTTGCCTCTAATTGGTCGTCCACAGGCTAAGCCACTAATAGTTTGATTAACAACAGCTTGAAATATTGATACGGCAATATCTGAGACATTAGCACCTTCATTAATTAATGGTTGTACATCAGATTTAGCAAAAACACCACATCTTGATGCTATTGGATAAATTGTATTATATTTTTTTGCCATTTCATTTAATTCATTTACATCAACTTGTAATAATTGTGCCATCTGATCTATAAAAGCTCCTGTTCCACCAGCACATACACCATTCATTCTCTGTTCACTACTAGCTCCAAGATAGGTTATTTTTGCATCTTCCCCACCAAGTTCTATTGCAACATCTGTTTGAGGTATATATTTTTCTATTGCTTCAGTTAAAGCTATAACTTCTTGAACAAAAGGCATTTTTAGTTTTTCTGCTAATCCCATACCTCCAGAGCTACTAAACATCATTTTAAAAGTATAATCAGGAAATAAAACCATTACGGACTTTAACATATCAATTCCTGTTTTTATTATTTCTGAATAATGTCGCTCGTACGATTTGAATAAACAATTATCATCTTTATCTACAACAACAACTTTAACAGTTGTTGAACCTACATCCATACCTAATCTTAGTGTTTCCATATTTCCTCCTTATGATAAAAACTTAGCCATACAATAATTGGAAATTTCAATTCCATAATTTGTTAGTTTAAGTACTTTATCATTTAATATTATCGCTTTGATATCTAATAATTCATCAATAGCATTTTTATATTTCTTTTTAATATCTATATTATACCTGTTAAAAAAGTCTTTTAAATCAATGCCGTCCATTAGTCTAAGACCAAGGAAAACGCCTTCCTCTATCTGCATCTCATCAGTTAATTCTTCCAGATTATGTTTGTCAAATTCATTTGAATTAATATAATTGTTTAAATCAGGTTCATTCATAAATCTAATATTCTCTATTTTACTAGTACTATTAACTCCAAAACCATAGTAATCATTGTTATTCCAATATATAAGATTATGCTTAGATTCAAAACCGCTCTTTGCATAATTCGCTATTTCATAGCGAGAAAAATCAAAATCAGCAACTTTTATATTTATTATTTCTCTCATTTCTAAAAGCAATTCTTCATTAGGAAGCTTTAATAAACCCAACTTAAAATCTTCATGAAATTTAGTTTCAGGTTCAATTATAAGCCCATAAGTTGAAATATGTTGAAGGTTTAAATCCATCGCTAAATCCAAATCACTACATAATCTTTCAAGATTGTCCTCAGGAAGACCATACATTAAGTCAATTGATATATTTGTAAAGCCAATTTGTCTAGCAATATCAATAGTTTTATAAATATCTGATTTATTATGTATTCTACCTAATTTTTTCAACATATCTTCATTAAAAGTTTGCACACCGATAGATAACCTATTAAACCCCATATCCCAGTATTCTTGTATGTTACTATTATTGCAGGTTCCTGGATTTACTTCAATAGACATTTCTTCTAAATTTGATAAATTAAATTTTTCTTTTAATTTCAAAACAATCTTTCTAATATATTCTGGTCTTACAGAAGAAGGTGTTCCTCCTCCAAAATATATTGTCTTAATGTTTTTTGTATAATCAGCTCTTGTTTCTATTTCCATAAGGAGCTTTTGAAAATATTCATCTTCAAGCTCATATTGAGTAACAGAAAAAAAGTCACAATAATTGCACTTTTTTATGCAAAAAGGAATATGAATATATATTCCTGTCTTATTATTCATCATCTAAACTTAACACTGCCATAAAGGCTTCTTGTGGCACTTCAATTCTACCAACTTGTTTCATTCTTTTTTTACCTTCCTTCTGTTTTTCCAGAAGTTTTCTTTTCCTCGAGATATCTCCACCGTAACATTTTTCCAGAACATCTTTTCTCATTGCTTTAACTGTCTCTCTAGCTATCACCTTACTTCCTATTGCAGCTTGAATAGGAACTTCAAATTGTTGTCTTGGAATTAATTTTTTTAGCTTGCTAACTAAGGCTTTACCTCTAAAGTATGCTTTGTCTTTATGTACAATGCATGATAGAGCATCAATTATTTCTCCTGCTAATAAAATATCTAATTTCACTAGATTTGATCTTTCATGACCTGCTAATTCATAATCTAAACTAGCATAACCTTTCGTACGCGATTTAAGTTGATCAAAGAAGTCATAAATAATTTCACCTAATGGTAATTTATAGGTTAGTACAACTCTTTTAGGAGTTATATATTCCATATTAATAAATACACCTCTTTTATCTTGGCATAAATCCATTACTGTTCCGACATATTCCTGTGGTACCATAATTGATGCCATTACCAATGGTTCTTCTAAATATTCCACTAATCTAGTATCCGGTAATAGTGCTGGACTATCTATTTTCAAAATTGTTCCATCAGTTTTATGGACTATAAACACAACACTTGGTGCTGTAGTGATTAAAGATAAATTATATTCTCTTTCTAAACGTTCCTGCACAATTTCCATATGTAATAAACCTAGGAAGCCACATCTAAAACCAAATCCTAAGGCAGATGATGTTTCTGGTTCAAATATCAGAGATGCATCATTTAATTGTAACTTCTCCAAAGCATCTTTCAAATCATTATACTGATCATTATCTATTGGATATAGACCACAATAAACCATCGGTACAGCTTTTTTATATCCTTCTAAAGGTTCTTTACATGGATTTGCTGCACCAGTAATGGTATCTCCGACCCTTGTATCAACTACTTTTTTTATACTAGCTGCTATATAGCCAACTTCACCAGCTTTTAATGAATCTACAACCCTATGCAAAGGTTCAAAAATCCCAACCTCAGTTACCTCAAATTCTTTTCCAGTAGCAAACATCCTTATTTTCATGCCTTTTTTTACTGAACCATCTATAATTCTTACATATGATAGAGCACCTTTATATGCATCAAAGTTTGAATCGAAAATCAAAGCTTTTAATGGAGCTTCATAATCACCAATTGGTTCAGGCACACATTTAACTATCGCTTCTAGTATTTCTTTTGTTCCCTCACCGGTCTTAGCTGAAGTGAAAATTGCATTTGAAGTATCCAACCCAATTACATCTTCTATCTCTTGCTTCACTTTTTGAGGGTCTGCACTTGGCAGATCAATTTTATTAATTACTGGAATTATCTCCAAATTATTTTCAAGTGCCAAATATACATTAGCCAAAGTTTGTGCTTCAATCCCTTGTGATGCATCAACTACTAGCAATGCCCCTTCACAAGCTGCTAAACTTCTTGAAACTTCATATGTAAAGTCGACGTGACCGGGAGTGTCAATTAAATTTAATAAATACTCTCTGCCATCATCTCCAAAATACTTCATTTTTACCGCTTGTAGTTTTATAGTTATTCCACGCTCTTGTTCCAAATCCATCTGATCCAACAATTGAGATGTCATATCTCTTTTTTCAACAGCTCCAGTATATTCTATTAATCTATCTGCTAATGTTGATTTGCCATGATCTATATGTGCTATAATACAAAAATTTCTTATATTGCTTAAATCAGTCATCTTTCACCTCTTAAATTTTTACCTATTTTATCATTATACTACTTTTTAGTGTTTTTTTTAAGTTATATTTAAAAATAGCATAGATTAGTCTATGCTATTTTTGTTTTCTATATGTCTTTTAAATTCTATAAATGCTTGTCCTCGATGGCTGATTTCATTTTTTTCTTTTAATGAAATTTCACCTAATGTTTTTCCAAATAAAGCCAGATAAAATATAGGATCATATCCAAATCCGTTTAAACCTATTTCTTTTTCAATTATAGTTCCATGACAATATTTTTCTATTATAAATTTTTCATTTTTACTTACATATGCTAAAGCACATGTATAATGAGCCTTTCTATTTGGGTTTCCTTTTAACAAATCTATTATAATTTCATTTTTAGATTGTGGATCAGTATTTTCACCTGCAAATCTAGCTGAATGTATACCTGGTTTACCGCCTAAAGCATCTATACAAATTCCTGAATCATCAGCTAATGTTGGAATTTTATATTTATTAAAAATGGTTTCTGCTTTAATCAAGGCATTTTCAATAAAACTATTTCCATCTTCAATTATTTCGTCATTAAATCCTAAATCATCTAAGCTAACTAGTTCAATATCAGCATTTCCAATAAGAGACTGTAACTCATGAAGTTTATGCTTGTTATATGTTGCTAACAATATTTTCATTAATAATTTCCTTTTGCTTTTTAATAATCTCATCTATCCCCGACTGTGCTATTAATATTAATTCATTTAAGTCATCTCTTGAATAGACATCTTCTTCACCTGAACCCTGTAATTCTATAAAATCACCAAATTCATTTAAAACTATATTCATATCAACTATAGCTTTACTATCTTCCGCATAACATAAATCTTGAATATATTTAGTACCAACTTTACCTACACTTACTGCACCAATAAAAAATCTTATTGGAAATGTTTTGATAGTTTTTGTCTTGACTAGATGTTTGCAGGCATCGTATAAAGCTACAAAGCCAGCATTAATTGATGCTGTTCTTGTACCTCCATCAGCTTGAATAACCTCGCAATCAATAGTTATTGTACGTTCACCTAATAATTTTCTGTCAACTGCAGTTCTCAAGGCTCTACCTATAAGCCGTTGAATTTCTAAAGCTCTTCCATCTGGCTTTACTAAATTATTGTTTCTAACTTTTCTATATTTATTAGATCTAGGCAACATATTATATTCAGCTGTTACCCAACCTTTTCCTGAACCAACAAGAAATGGTGGCACCTTTTCTTCTATAGATGCTGTTGCTAGAACTATTGTATCACCCATGTTAATTAGACAAGAACCTTCTGGATATTTTAATGCTACTTTTTTAAGACTTATTTTCCTCATATTAACTCCTCTTACTTAATCGGGTCAAATTCTATAATTTTTTCAAAACCATGTTTTGGATATATTTTCATTAGAGTATTATTAAAACTGTGGTAATCTCCACTTACGTAACATATTTCTTCACTATGAGAGCCATCCAAGTATTTTTCCAAATGATCAACTGTTGAAGCAGCAGGGTCGATTAATTTAATTTCATCTCCAATAATTTCACCTATTGTTTTAGTTAAAAAAGGATAATGTGTACAACCAAGAACTAATGTATCACAATTATTTAAAAATATTGTGTTTAAATAGTTGTTTAAAACTTTCTTTAAATAAACAGAATCTAAATCACCATCTTCAATAAATCTAACTAATTTTGGACAAGCAACCGCTGTTACTTCAAGGTCAGATTTCAAAGCATATATGCTATTTTGATAACAATTGCTATTGATAGTTGCAGACGTTGCTATTACACCGATTTTATTAACTGCTTCCGCAACAGCTTTATTTGCACCTGGTTCTAGTACTCCAATTATTGGTATATCAAACTTTGTTTTTAAATAAGGCAGTGCTAGTGCCGAGGTTGTATTACAAGCGTCAACTATTACTTTTGCTCCTTGACTTATTAGAAAACTAACTATTTGCTCGGAAAAGTTGATTAATTCTTTTTGTGTCTTTTCTCCATAGGGTACTCTTTTTGTATCCCCAAAATATATGATTTTTTCATTGGGAAATCTTTTTCTTATTTCCCTTACAACAGTCATGCCACCTATACCAGAATCAAAAACTCCTACTGCCATTTTGCCTCCATTATATTTCTTTTATTACTTCATCTAACATCTCAATAAAATATTTATTAATCTCAGGTTTATCTATTGTAACTCTTATGTGAGTATCAGCTCCAAAAACATTGCCCGGTCTTATAACAATCCCTTTTTTGAGTAGACCCTCAAAGACTAGCTTACTATCATTTTTTATATCAACCCAAATAAAATTGGCGCCACTTTCACTATATTCAAAACCTCTATTTGAAAATTCTTTGTAGAAGAATACTTTACCATCTTCATTCAAATCGATTGAATTTTTTATATGTTCATTATCATTTAATGCTGCTTTTGCACCTACTTGTGCAAGCACATTTACATTAAACGGTTCTTTGGCTCTTGTAATCCAACTTATCAAAGATTCACTACCTATACCATAGCCAACTCTTAAGGCTGCTAAACCATATATTTTAGAAAATGTATTTAATACAAGTACATTATTCTTTTCTTCTTTAATAAAATTTAATCCACTATAGAAATTTTCACCAGCATATTCTTTATAGGCTTCATCTAAAACAACAATGATCTTTTCTGGTATTCTATCAATGAAATCGATAAGTTCATCTTTACCAATAACAGTTCCAGTCGGATTATTTGGATTGCATAAAGCAATAATCTTAACTGAATCGTCTAAATTATCCAATATATCTTCTAAATTGAAAGCAAAATTTACTAAAGGTATCTTTTTCACTTTTGCTCCCATTAAATTTCCGATATAATCATATTCAGAAAATGAAGGATCCCCCATTATTATGGTATCACCTTCTTCAAGAAAACTTTCACCTAAAAGTTTAATAATTTCATCTGATCCATTACCGATTATAATTTCTTCAATTTTTATATTATTTTTTTTGGCAATTTCTTTTTTTAACATTAAAGAACTACCATCCGGGTAAATATGAATGTTTGATATATTTTCTTTTATTGCATCTATTGCTAATCTAGATGGTCCTAGAGGATTTTCATTTGAAGCCATCTTGTATACTATTTCCAAACCAAGTTCTTTCTTGACCTCATCAATAGCTTTACCAGGCGAGTAAGGCTTAATATTATTTATTGCTTCTCTACCTTTCCATTCAATTTTCATTACTTTCCTCCATAAATATATCAGTTTCAGCTAGTAGTTTATAACCTAAATTAAATAGAATATCATAACCTTTTTCTAAATCATCAAACTTGATTACAAGATTGTTAGAATCCAGACTGTACATATATTCTACATTTAGTTTGTTAGAATTCATCTCAATAAAAAGTTTTTTTATTTCTGAGATTTCAACAATTAAAACTCTACTTGTATAATTGTTTACTCCTATTTTTTTTAATTCTAATTGCGCTTTTATAGGTTTGTCAACAATCGCTCTAAATATACCATTTTCATTTGTATCAGTTATGCACATCGTTATTATTTTTATATTTCCGTTTTTAAAGGCAGTCATGATTTTTGCTAATTCACCAGGTTGGTTTTTTAAAAACATCGATAATTGTCTAATCATTTTTTTTATATACCCTTTCGATTATTTCAGAAACCTCCTTATAGGTTTTTTCTAAATCAATTGTCTTTAACTCTCTATTAATCATTAAAGGTTTTCCTTTAACCATAGTTAAAACAATATCTGAAGACTTGGCACTATATGCAATTTTAGATATATGGCTGTTTTCAATCGGATAATAATGTGGCTGATTCATGTCAAACATTATTAAATCAGCATCATAACCTTCTTTTAACATACCAACACTATCACTAATATTTAACACTTTAGCCCCTTCAATCGTTGCCATTTTAAGTGTTTCATAAGCATTTAAGGCAGTTGCATCTAGGTTTAATCCTTTTTGTAGTAATGAAGCATATTGAAGTTCACTTAGCATATCCATATTATTATTTGAGGCCGCACCATCAGTACCTATACCAACATTAATACCTTTATTTACATACTGTTGAATATTTGCTATTCCCGAACCAAGTTTAAGATTACTTTTAGGATTATGGGCTATTCCTACTTTTTTATTTTTAGCTATCTCCTGATCTTCATCATTCAAATAAACCATATGAGCTGCAACTACATATGGAGCATCCAAAACACCAATATCCTCAAGATATGCAATTGGTGTCTTACCTTTTATCAACAATGAATCTTCATTTTCTTTCTTAGTTTCAGAAACATGTATATTTATACCTATATTTCTACGATTAGCTATTTCAAGTTGTGCTTTTAGAAATGCTGTATTATTAGTGTAAACCGCGTGAGGACCTGCTAAAACTTTTATTCTTCCATCATCATAATCATGAAATTTATCAATAAGTTCTTCTAATTGTATCAGTGCTTCATTATCTTTCTTTTCAACTCCTGTAAATATTGTTCCTCTACTTATATGGCATCTTATTCCAGCTTCTTGACAAGCTTTTCCAACCATTTCCATATCTTGATACATATCAAGAAATGTTGTAGTTCCCGATAATAACATTTCTGCTATTCCAAGTTTAGCACCTATATAAACATCATTTTTAGTTAGTTTTGATTCAAACGGCCATATTCTATCAGAAAGCCACTTAAAAAGCTCTAAATCATCCCCATAACCTCTTAACAAAGACATTGATACATGGGCATGGGTATTTATAAAGCCCGGCATTACAAGTAAATTTTTACCCTCTATTACTTTATGAGCACTTTTAGGGATTTCATTGTCAATTTTAGAAATTTTAGACCCTTCAATTAATAAATCAGACAAAATTACTTTTGGTTTATCAGCATCCATAGTAATAATAGAAATATTTTTAAATAAATAACTCATTAATTTTATACCTCTCCCAATATACCTTCAATAAATTTTTCGGGAACAAATTCATCTATATCATTTACATTCTCTCCAAGACAAATAAATTTAACTGGTATATTTAATTCTTTGATCAAGGGTATTGCCATACCACCTTTTGCTGTTCCGTCTAGTTTTGTTAAAATTAATCCTGTGATATCTGGAACATTTTTAATAAATGCTTCTGCAGAAGCCATTGCATTCTGACCTGTACCACTATCAATTAATAAAAATATTTCTTCTGGTTTTTTACCATCTTCACGTTGAATCACTTTATCAATTTTTTTTATTTCTTCCATCAGATTTTTTTTATTATGTAATCTCCCTGCAGTATCGATAAGTAAGACATCAATACCTCTTGCTTTAGCTGCTTCAATACTATCAAAAATTACAGCAGCGGGATCACTACCTTCTTTTTGTGATATAACTGGTATTTTCAGACTTTCTCCCCAAACTTTTAATTGTTCTATTGCCCCTGCTCTAAATGTATCCCCAGCACAAAACATAATTTTCAAACCTCTCTTTTGTAATAAATTACCAACTTTGGCTATTGTAGTAGTCTTTCCAACTCCATTTACTCCTATAAATAAATATACTGATAACTCATCTTTGCTAATATTCAACTCTTGATTATTCATTTTCACAATATCAAGTATTAACTCTCGTAATTTATTTATTGCATCTTTTGTCTCATTGATTTTTCCTGCTTTAACTTCATTTTTTAAGGCCTCGACTAATTCAAGAGAAGTTTTAACACCTATGTCGGAAGTTACTAGTATTTCTTCTAGGTTTTCATAAAATAAATCATTGATTACTGGAGCAATCTTAACTAGTGCATTTAGTCTTCCTAAAATATTCTCCTGAGTTTTTTTAAATCCATTCAACCATTTGTTAAGCATCTTTTTCCCTCCTGTGTTTTTCTAAACTAACAGATATTATTTTTGAAATTCCACTTTTATTCATAGTAACTCCATAAAGATTATCAGATTCTTCAATAGTACCCTGTCTATGTGATATAACCACAAACTGTGTATTGTTTGAGTAACCTTTTAAATAATTAGCAAAATTAGCTACATTTCTTTCATCTAGTGATGCATCAGCTTCATCAATTATACATAATGGACTAGGTTTTATTTTTAATAAAGAAAATAATAAAGCTAATGCTGTTAAAGCTCTTTCTCCACCGGACAACATTGACATGCTTTTAGGTGTCTTGCCTGGAGGTTTAGAAAATATTTCTATCCCTGAACTAAGAATATCATTTTTCTCAGTTAATTCAATATATGCTTCACCACCATTAAACAAAGCACTGTATGTTTTTCTGAAAGTTTCGTTTAATAAATCAAAAGATTCAATAAATCTTACTGTCATTATTTTGTCAATATCGTTAATTATTTCAATTAAGCTATCAATTGTCTTTCTAAGGTCACCTTCTTGAGTTTTTAAAAAGGTTAGTCTTTCACATACTCTATCAAACTCTTCGATTGCACCAATATTTACTACTCCAAGGTTGTTAATTTTTTGTTGATAGCTTTTCAAATCACGAATATAAACTTTTTTATCTTCTATGCTTTCTCTTTTATCCATAACTTCATATGGTAAAAACTGAAACTTTTCTTGAAGAATTGTCATTTTATTAGTTTTATCTGTTTCAAGTTTTGCTGTCTTTATATCCAGTTCATGTAATCTTTCTTCAACATTCTTGAGTTTTTTGCTATTTTCTTTAATTATTTTATCTAATTCCATATTAGTGGTCAATAACTCATCTTTTGAAGAATCTCCCTGATTCAATATATTTTGTAGTTCTAGATATTCTTCTTGTTCTAATTCTGATGAATTTAAAACTTCTATTTTTCTTATTTTTATATTGGAAATTAACGTTTTACAATCATTAAGTGTTACATACTTTTTGTTAACTAAAGATTTTATATCTTTTTGTTCATTATAATATGCCTCTAAAGATTCATTAAATGCTTTTTCTTTCTCAATTAAAGTATTGAGTGCTAATTTTTCCCCCATTATTTCATCATTGATAGTTTCAATTAGAATATCTAATTCTTTAACTTGTTTTTCTTTACCAACCTTATATTTCTCTTTACTGTCTTTTTCTAATTCTTTTTCATCAAGTTTTTTATTTAGTAATATCTTCTCTTTATTCAAACCTAACATTTCATCAGCAATATTATCAACATTATATGCCATTAAATTAATTTTCTCACTTATATTGTTAATTTCTTGCTTTCTTAAATCTATATCATGCTTTGAATTTACAATATTATCATTAATTTCTTTTAATTTTATATTTTTAGCATTGATTTTACCTTCTAAAGGATATAGTTGCTGATTAATTGTTTCTATTATATTTATAACTTCATCAAGTTTCTTTTTCAAACTATAAACTTCAGTTTCCAATTCTTCAACTTGTCTATTCCTGCTTAATACGCTGTTTATCTTTCCACTATGTCCACCAGTCATAGCACCACCCGGATTAAATTGATCTCCTGATAAGGTTACTATCTTTAAGGATTGGTTGGCCATTTTTGATATTTTAATACCAATATCCATGCTATCAACAATAACTACATTGCCAAGCAGATTATCAATAGCAGCCCTATATTTACTGTCTATTTTTACTAATTTGCTACCAATTTCATAGACACCAGACTCATTTAGAAGTTTCATGAATTCTTGATTTAATTTTCTAGGTTTAACCACATCTAGAGGTAAAAATGTAGCTCTTCCTTTTTCTTCTTTTTTTAAATATTCTATTGCTTTTTTAGCAGAGTTAACATCCTTTACAATAACAGCTTGAAGTGACCCACCTAAAGCTGTCTCAATTGCTTTTTCAAACTTCATATCAACTTTTATTAGTTCACCTACGACTCCACATATACCATTTAATGATTCTTTATCTCTTTGTTGTAATATACTTTTCACACCAGCATAATATCCTTGATAATCTCTTTGTATATCCATTAAGGCTTTGTACTTAGAATTAATCTGTTGATATTTATCACTTAATAATAACCTTTCATCAGTTAATGATTGCTTTTTATTTGTAAAATCATCTTTTTGTTGAATTAAGTCATTTATTTCTTTAGTGAATTCATTTATTTTAATTTCCAAAGCAGACAAATCAATAGTCTTTATATTTAAATTTTCAGATAAATCTTTTTTATATAATTCAAGAGCATTTCTTTCTTTTTTACTGTCCAGATCCTTATTTAAAAGAGCTTTTTCTTCATCTCCCACAGACTTGATTTCATTATGAAGAACAGCTATATCTTGAAAAATATCTATAAGAGCATATCTAATATCTTCTCCTATTTCTAATGAAGCATTTTTTTCTTTAGTAATATCTTGCATTTTAATATCAAGTTCTTTGATGAATTTGTTCTTTTCTACTTTCAGTTCAGTCCATTGGGCCTTTTTTTCAATTTTATCTTTATAAATTATTTCAAGATTTAAACTTTTATTTTCAATCTCAGAGATTTCTTCTTCTAAACTTTTTATTTTATCCTCATTATTCAAAATAGTGTTATCAATGGTTATTACTTCTGTATTTAAAATATTAACAGAATCCTTTAATTCCATTAGTTTGTTTCTATTAATTTTTAAATTTTCTTCAATACTCATTATTGTCATATTGTTTTTTTCATAACTAGCTTCCATTTGTCTTAAATCAGTTTCTTCCTTGGCAATATTATCCTTTAAACTGTTTAATTCCTTTGTTAGAATTTCAAGTTCTAGGTCTCCATCATATATTTCATTAAGTATTAGATTCAATTCAAGTTTGTCAGCTAATTCTTTTATCTCAATATAATATTTTGCTTTTTTTGCTGAATCTTCCAATAAATTATAGTTATTTTCAAGTTCTTCTATAATATCTAATATTCGTCTTAGATTAATCTCAGAATGATCAATCTTTCTTAATGATTCTTCTTTTCTATTCCTATATTTAACAATACCTGCTAATTCTTCTATTATTCCTCTACGGTCTTCCGGCTTAGCATTAAGTATCTTCTCAATTTCACCTTGTCCTATTATTGAAAATGAATCTTTTCCAAGACCTGTATCATTAAACAATTCATGTATATCTTTTAATCTACAATTATTGCCATTGATAGTATATTCACTTTCTCCTGATCTATATATTTTGCGACCAATCTTCACCTCTTCATATGGAATATTTAAAAGTCCATCATGATTGTCTATATTCATATAAACTGAAGCTACACCAAGAGCTTTATACACCTTGGTTCCTCCGAATATAACATCTTCTCCCTTGTTTCCTCGAAGTGCTTTTATTTTTTGTTCACCTAGAACCCATCTGAAAGCATCAGCAATATTACTTTTTCCACTTCCATTTGGTCCTACAATAGTTGTTATACCATCGCTGAATTCTAATTTTGTTCTATCTTTAAATGACTTGAAACCATGTAAATCAAAACTTTTTAAAAACACTATATTCTCCTAACTTTTATTTAAAAAATATTCGATAGCTATTTTTGCCCCTTGTCTCTCCGCTTCCTTTTTACTCTTACCTAGACCAATTGCAATTACTTGTTCTTCCCAAAGAAGTCCAACAGTAAATACTTTATCGTGGTCAGGTCCTTTTTCAGCTAAAACTTTATATTCAACACTTTTTTTATAATCTTTTTGCAATAGCTCCTGAAGAATTGTTTTATAATCTTTAACACCTTTAGTAATGATTTCTTCGATTATTTCATCTAAGATTTGAAAAATAAATACTTTAACCTTATCATAACCTAAATCAATATAAATAGCTGCGAGTATTGCCTCGAAGGCATCAGCCAATACAGAATCTCTATATCTACCGCCAACTTTTTCTTCACCTTTACCAATTAATATATAATCATATAATTTAAATTTTCTAGCACCTTTAGCTAAAGATTCACCTGATACGACTACACTTTTTATTTTAGATAATTCACCTTCATGTTTTTCTGGATATGTATGATAAAGATGCTCAACAATAATTAATGAAAGTACAGTATCTCCTAAAAATTCTAATCTTTGATTATTATCTTTTAAGCCATGTTCGTATGAATAAGTTGGATGAGTTAAAGCCATTTCTAATATACTTAAATTCTTTACTTCAATCCCAAAATCTAAAAATGATTTTTGACATTCTATCGTTGTTTCTAACACTCTTATACTCCCTCAAAATATTTGATTAATTCTTCATTAAATTTACTTTCAACTGCTCTTTTTGCAGCATAAATTGCATTCATCATTGTTTTTGCATCAGAACTTCCATGACTAATCATTGATATTCCTTTTAAACCTAATAATGGTGCTCCACCATATTCTGTATAATCAAGTTTAGACTTTATATCTTTAAATGCTCCTTTTGATAGTAGAGCTCCAATTTTATAGATAAACTTACTATTAATATTTTTTTTAATTTCATTTAGTAAGACTGATGATAAACCTTCCATTAATTTTAAGACAATATTACCAACAAAACCATCACAGACTACAATGTCCACAATACCTTTTGGTACATCTCTGCCTTCAATATTTCCATAAAAATTAAGCTTTCCATCATCTTTTAATAATTTAAAAGTTTCTTTATATAAAACACTTCCTTTTTTATCTTCTGTACCAATATTTAATAATCCTACTGAAGGGTTATCCATTTTTAAAAAACTTATCCCAAAAATGGAAGCCATCAAAGAAAATTGATGTAGATTTTCTTTATCACAATCAGGAGTAGCACCTGAATCTAAAAGAATCTTAACCCCGTTAGAAGTAGGATAATATGTTGCTATAGCCGGTCTTTTAATATTTTTTATTCTACCTAAAATAAAAATACCAGCAGTCATTTGCGCTCCAGTGCTACCTGAAGAAATTACTACATCAGCCATACCTTCTTTAACTAATCTTGTTGCTACTGTTATTGATGCATCTCGTTTTTCTTTATAGGCAGTGGCAGGTTCTTCATCCATTCCTATTACTTGTCCAGCATGAACTATTGATAGATGTTTAATATTATTATATTTTGCTATTTCATTTTTAAGAAGATTTTCATCACCTACAAGTATTATCTCAATATCTTTATCACTGGCCATAACTGCCCCTTTTACCATTTCTTGATATCCAAAATCTCCACCCATAGCATCAAAAGCAATTCTCACCATAATAATTCCTACTTTCTTCTCTCTATTAAATAATCTGCTAATTTAATTAACTGATTACCATATTTTCCATAATTACTAATATTATTTTTACACTTTTCAACTTCCATCTGCGCCATTTCTTTTGCTTTAGAGATTCCAAATATTTTTAAATACGTTAATTTTTCGTTTTTCAAATCACTACCAATTGGTTTACCCAATTCCTCCAGACTAGAAGTTATATCTAAAATATCATCTGTAATCTGATAAGCCAATCCAAAACTTTTTGCATAAGCTAAAAGATCATTTTTTATTTTATCACTACTATTAGCAAGAGTGGCACCACTTAAAAGTGCTCCTTCTAATAGTTTGCCAGTTTTATGTGTATGTATGTATTCCAAAGTCTCAAGTTTATCAATTGTTGATTTTTCTTGATCTAAATCAGCTGCTTGTCCACCTATCATTCCTAATAAGCCAATAGAATCAAGCATTATTTTCACCGCTTTAACCTGATTTTCAAGAGAAACTCCATCAATATGCCCTAGAAGCAATGATATACCATGAGTTAATAAGGCATCACCAATCAATATTGCCTCTCCAACACCATATTTGATATGACAAGTAGTTTTCCCTCTTCTTAGATTATCATCATCCATGCCAGGTAAATCATCATGTACTAAAGAATAAGTATGAATAAATTCAATACCTGAAGCAAAGTTTGAAACTTGTTCCTTTTCTAAGCCTCCAATTAAAGCACCTAAAATGCACAAGAAGGGTCTAATTCTTTTACCTCCAGCTAAAAGTGCATATTCCATACCATCAATAATTGATGATTGGCTTTGATCTAAACGTCTAATTTTATCAATATTTTTTTCAATATTTTCGTTAATAATTACTTCATATTCTTTTAAAAACTCTAATGACATTAGTCCTCCAAATCACTTAAAAAGAATTCTCCGTTTTCTTCTTTTAAAACCTTTGTTTTAGCCTCAATATTATTTAATTTTTCTTGACATAATCTGAATAACTTTAAGCCTTTTTCAAATTTAATCAATCCTTCTTCAATATCAAGATCATCTTTTTCTAACTCACTAACTATATTTTCTAATTCTGACATTAATTCTATGAACTTTTTATTATTTCCCATTAGAGTGTTCCTTCCCTTCAACTTGACACTTAAGTGTGCTATTAATCATTCTTATATCTATGATATCTCCAATACTAACGTCATTTGAATCTTTAATAATATTGTTTTTTTTATCGTAAACTATAGAAAATCCTTTAGTTAAAATCGCTAATGGGCTGAGTAAGTTAAGCTTTTCTCCTTGATGCATAAGCGTTCTTTTATTTAATTCAATTAATCTCATAAAATTTCTTTCTACTTCTTTAATATTTGATTTGATTTTTTTTTCTAATAAGTCTATTTTTCCAGAAAATGTCTTGAATTTCTCCATTTTAAGATCTAGATTTAAATAATACTCATTTACCATTCTCAAAAGTCGCTTATAATCATTGCTTAGTCTGTTTCTTAACCAAATAAAATTATCAGAAATACTAATTGTTGCAATTTCGGCTGCATGTGATGGTGTAGCGCCTCTCACATCCGCGACGTAATCACATAATGTAGTATCTGTTTCATGTCCTACTGCTGAAATAACCGGTATTTGTGAAGAAAAGATTGCTCTTAATACTTTTTCATTATTAAAGGCCATTAAATCTTCAAGGCTTCCTCCACCTCTTCCAACTATTATCACATCTATCTCTCTATATTTATTTAATACTTCTATACCTCTCATTATTTCTTCAGGAGCTGTTTCACCTTGTACAGTTACTGGATAAATAACAAGTTCCACAAAAGGATTCCTTTTATTTACAACTTTTTGAATATCATGTATTACTGCACCCTTACTTGAAGTAACAATACCAATTCTATCAACTTTTTCTGGTAAAGGTTTTTTGAATTTATTGTCAAACAATCCTTCTTTTTGCAGTTTTTGTTTAAGTTGTTCTATTTGCAAATGAATATTACCAATGCCCATTTCTTCAATTGTCCGAGCGTAAAGTTGATAACTTCCAGTTTTCTGATATATTGATACTTTACCCTTTATTAATACTTCTTGTCCATCTTTTAATTTCATACTTAGATTATTAGCATATGTTTTAAAAAAAGCTACCGAAATACTACCTTCATCATCTTTTAAAGTGAAATAATAATGACCGGACATAGCATGTTTTAAATTAGAAATTTCTCCTCTAATCCAAATATTACTTATAATTTGATCATTCTCAAGAATGCTTTTCACATAATCATTTAATTCTTTGACCGTTATTGTTCTTATTTCTGTATCCAATGCATTTACCATCCTATTCCACCTACAGTCATATACTTCTAATTATACCAAAAATATATTTCTAAATACATAAATATAAAAAAAGAGTAGTAAATATTTACTACTCTTTACTATTATTAATTTACATTCTTTCTCTTACGATAGAAACTGCTTGTTCTCTTGCTTTAGTTGCAGTCTCAATAAGTTTATTTCTTTTTTCAGTAGCTTGTCTTACATAAGATTCATTTTTGATTCCACTTAGATTGATATCAGCACTTAAAATTGCTCCATACATGGCAGATTCTGCAACGTATGCACCCACACCAACATCACTAATCGCACCTTTATTTCCATATGAACAAATTTCAGCTGCTAAAACAATTATTTCAACACAAGTTTCAGCAATCCTTAGTGGAACGTCTGTAGCCACAATGCTAGCTGCTTCTATTGCTGCTAATCTTGCTGTTTTTTCTTCATCAGTACTTTTAGGAAGTTTTATAGCTACCATAAACTTATCAAACACTTGCATATCTTGATCTACTAGAGCTTCTAGTCTTACCATGATATCTTCAGTTTTCACTAAAAGAGCATCTACTTTATCTTGGTGTTCAGCATATTTTTCTTTACCTGATGTTAGGTTAGCCACCATTGATACCATAGCATTACCCATACAAGCAACTATTGCTGATGCACTTCCACCTCCTGGTGTTGGGGATGAAGACTTAGCTTCTGCTAGTATTTCTGTATATGTTTTATCAAAATATTTAGTCATTTTTTTCTCCTTATAGACCTTTTTGCATTTTCAAACCTTTTAAAAGGTTTTTAAAGATGATAGCTGTTGTTAATGAACCAACCCCACCTGGTACTGGTGAAATCATGCTAGCAATTTCTTTAACTTCATCAAAATCTACATCTCCACAGTATCCGCCTTGAATCTCATTAATTCCGGCATCAACTACAATAGCACCTGGCTTAATCATATCTTTTGTAATCATCTTAGGTCTTCCTACAGCTGCTATAACAATATCTCCTTGTCTAACAAAAGAAGCCAAATCGGTAGTTTTTGAGTGACAAATAGTAATAGTTGGGTTATGTTTTAATAGTAAGAAGACCAATGGTTTTCCTACTGTTTCTCCACGTCCTACTATTACAGCATGTTTACCTTTTATTTCCACTCCACTTCTTAACATAAGTTCTATACAACTTTGTGGTGTAGCGGGAAATAATCCTGGACCGTCACTCAAGATATATCCTCTATTTTTAGGATGTATTCCATCAACATCTTTTTCTGGTAAAACTGACTCCATAACCTTTTCTTTGTTTATATGACTAGGTAATGGTAGTTCAATCATAACACCATGAATTGAATCGTCTTTATTTAATTTATCTACGATTGTTAATAGTTCTTCCTCAGGTGTATTTCCTGGAAGATTATAAAATTCAAATCCAATTCCAACTTTAGCTGCTGCTTTTTCTTTGCTTTGTGCATAAAAAACGCTTGCAGGATCATCTCCACATAATATTACTGCCATTTTCGGTTCAATACCTTGTTCTTTTAAAATAAGAACTTCAGCTTTTACCTCTTCTCTAATTTCTTTAGCAATTGCTTTTCCATCTAATAAATTTGCTGACATTTAATTTCCTCCTCAAGTATATATTAAATTAATTTTAATCTTATTTGTTGCTCAAGTATTCATGAATACTTTGTGCAGTGTTTTTACCAGCTCCCATAGCTAATATAACAGTAGCTGCTCCTGTAACAATATCTCCACCTGCAAAAACTCCTTCAATTGAAGTTTTACCATCATCATCAGCTATAATATTGCCATTTTTATTTAAGTCTAATCCTTTTGCAGTTTCAAGTAACAAAGGATTTGGTCCTTGACCTATTGCCATAACTACCATATCCATTGGCATATCAAACTCTGAATTTGGTATTTCAACTGGTTTTCTTCTTCCACTTTGGTCAGGTTCACCTAATTCATAACTAACACAACGCAAAGCCTTAACATGTCCACCTTCATCGCCTATTACTTCTATTGGACTAGTCAGCAATTGTAGTTTAATGCCTTCTTCTTCAGCATGTTCAAGTTCTTCAAGTCTTGCAGGCACTTCATCTTTTGATCTTCTGTAAACTATGTACACATCTTTAGCCCCAAGCCTTTTAGAAACTCTTGCAGCATCCATTGCTACATTACCTGCACCAACAACGGCCACCTTATTACCTACAAAAACAGGTGTGTCATATTCAGGGAATTTGTAGGCTTTCATAAGATTAACTCTAGTTAAAAATTCATTTGCTGAATAAACTTCATTTAGGTTTTCACCTGGAATATTCAAGAAATATGGCAAGCCAGCTCCTGTGCCTATAAATACAGCATCGAAACCATCTTCCTTCATCAATTTTTCAACAGTATTAATTCTTCCTGCAACACTATTTAACTTTATTTTAACTCCTAGTTTTTCAATGTTTTCTATTTCATTATTTACAATATTTTTTGGTAATCTGAATTCTGGAATACCATACATTAAAACTCCACCTAAAGTGTGTAAAGCTTCATATATGGTAACATCATGTCCTAATTTAGCCAAATCATAAGCGCAGGATAATCCAGCAGGTCCTCCACCAAGAACTGCAACTTTCTTACCAGTTGGTGCTGCTTTAATTAAAGCTTCTTCTTTACCACTATCTCTAAATTTATCAGCCACATATCTTTCTAATCTTCCAATTCCAATAGCTCCACCTTTTGGATGAAGAATGCAAGCGCCTTCACACTGATGCTCTTGAGGACACACTCTGCCACAAACAGCAGGTAAGAGACTAAACTCTTTTAATGTATAGTATGCAGCATCATAATCTTTTTTAGTCACTTGATTAATAAATCTTGGAATGTCAATATTTACGGGGCAGCCACTTCTACATAATGGTTTCT
>JAGXHX010000079.1 GCA_024635955.1 Bacillota bacterium | reverse complement strand
GGTTTAGGCAATAGTTTGTTTCCCTTTCGACTCTTTAATGGGCCTGAGTTGATTGTTGTGGAACTGTAGTTGAAACTATGCCAGATTTGATTATTTATGTGAAGGAGAGATTTTAAATGAATTATAAAATGTATAAAAATTGTATAATATTTGCAACCCACGGAGATTGTCAGCAAGAAAGAGAACTTGGACAAAGGTTCGTGCTTGATATTTATCTTTATGGAAGGGATTTAAAAAAAGTATGTAAAGCAATCAGTGACGTAGAAGTTGAAAAAGCTGTTAAAGAAGTTGCTGTTGATACTCACTATGATTTAGTGCAATCTGTTGTCTATAACTTAGGTGAAAGAATTCTTTCATTATGCACTGAAGACGTATTAGAAGTTAAAATAGAAATCAGAAAACCTTGTTCAACATTAAGAGTTGGACCTCCAGGTGGCTTAATTAAACATATTGCTTCTGTTGGAAGTAGCAGAAGAGAAGGCTATAAAACTGAGTATACTAATATGGAAGATTATAGATATACTAGAGTAGATGGCGCTAGAATCTTCAATAAAGATATTAAGTTTGAAGTAGACGTTGATGTAGCTTTTCCTATGGAAGATTCTATCAGAGAGGATAATGTAGCATTTTCATTTAGTTATACTACAATTTATGACACTGCTGTAGATACTACATTAGCTAATCAAAACAAAAAACCAGAGGAGATTGTAGAAGAGATCATTGATAATATCTATAAGATAAATCCTAAAGTTTATAAAGTTAGAGCTACAATTAGAAATCTATTACCAGAAAATAATTTATCTGCTGATTCTATGGAATATCAGATAGTAAAATAGTTTTTAATACAATAATTAAAGACCAGATTAGTTTCTGGTCTTTTTTTGGCTATTACTATCACTATTTAGTCATACATGATAAAATATAGGTAATAAATATTTGGAGGATTGTAAATAAATGGAAATATTTTTCCTACTATTACTGATTGCAATTAATGCTGTGTTTGCTGCTACAGAAATAGCCTTAATTTCACTTAACGATAATAAAATAAAATTAATGGCAGAGGATGGAAACAAGAAGGCTAAGAAGCTAGTAAAATTATTAAGTGAACCTAGTAGATTTTTGGCAACTATCCAAATTGGCATAACCCTGGCAGGATTTCTTGCTAGTGCCTATGCAGCAGGAAGCTTCGCTGATCCTATCGTTAATTTTTTTAGAAACATTGGGTTAGCGGTACCTATTGTAGTTTTAAAACCTATTGTTGTCTTCTTGATAACAATGATTTTAGCTTATTTTTCTTTAGTTTTTGGAGAACTAGTGCCAAAGAGAGTGGCCATGAAAAAAGCAGAGGGTATTTCTTTTTTCATAGTAGGTCCGTTGGGGGTAATATCTAAAATAGCTTTTCCTTTTGTAAAACTTTTGACACTATCAACTAATTTCTTTGTCAGATTTTTTGGAGTTGACCCTAATTCCACTGATAATGATGTAACTGAAGAAGAAATCAGGATGATGATTGATGTAGGGGAAGAAAATGGATCTATAGAAAAACAAGAGAAATTTATGATCAATAATGTTTTTGAATTTAACAATAAGACTGCTGGAGATATTATGACTCACAGAGTGGAACTTATTGCAGTTCCACTAGAGACCAATTTACACGATTTAGTAAATATAATTAATAAAGAACATTATACAAGAATTCCTGTATATGTTGGTAATGTAGATAATATTATAGGTATTTTACATGTTAAGGATCTTCTCAGGCTTCTAGATAATGGATTGGCTGATTCCTTTAAATTGACTGAAAATATTAGAAAACCACTATATATTCCTATACTTAAAAAAACAAATGAAATATTTGTGGAAATGAAAATTGCTAAGTTGCATATAGCTGTTGTTCTTGATGAATATGGTGGGACTGCTGGAATTATAACAATCGAAGATTTACTAGAAGAGATTGTGGGTAATATTTTTGATGAATATGACGAAGAAGCTGATATAGAATTAAAGAAATTGGAAGATAACGTTTATGAAGCTAATGGATTGATAACTCTTTCTGAATTGGAAGGGACTTTAGATATTGATTTGCCTGTTGAAGATTATGACACTTTAAATGGATTTTTAATTAATTTATTTGACCGTTTGCCAAATGGTGAAACTGGTCAATCAATAAAATTTGGCAATGTAGAATTTAAAATACTTAAAGCTACAGCTAAAAGGATTGAAAAAGTTTTAATAAATATACATCATGAGAAACAGGATGAAGAATAAGATTTATTTAATGATATAATTAGGATATTATCTAGAATGGAGAGTTTTATATGTATAATTTTGAATATTTTAACCCAACTAAGATTATTTTTGGGGAGGATAGATTATCTAAGCTAGTTGATGCTGTGCCAAGTGATACAAGAGTTATGTTAACTTATGGACAGGGTAGTGCTATAAGAAGTGGTTTGGTGGATAGGGTTAAGTCTATACTGGGAGATAGAATCGTTGGAGAATTTTCTGGAATTGAAGCCAATCCTCGTTTTTCTACTCTTTTAAAAGGTATGGAGAAAATTAAGGAATGTGAAGCGGAGTTTTTATTGGCTATAGGTGGTGGTTCTGTTATTGATGGAACTAAGTTTATGGCTCTTGGAAGTCAATATGAATATGATGATTTGTTAGAATTGCTTCAGTCATATAGTGTGGGTTCTGAGATTAATATAGCCTTGCCACTAGGAGTAATTTGTACTTTACCGGCAACTGGTTCTGAAATGAATAATGGGGGTGTTATCAGTCATGAGGATGGTAAGTTTTATTTTAATAGTCCTCTGGCATTTCCTAAGTTTTCTTTTTTAGATCCTACTTTGACGTTTACTCTTCCAAAAGAGCAGGTAGCGAATGGGATAGTTGATGCTTTTGTACATATTATTGAAGGTTATGTGACTAAAAATGTTGATGCAAGGTTTCAGGATAGAGCATGTGAGGGCTTGATGAGAACTTTGGTTGAGATTGGAAGGAAGACTATGGACAGCCCAAATGATTATGATTCTAGAGCTAATCTTGTTTGGTGTTCTACTATGGCTTTAAATGGTATTTTAGCAGTAGGGACTCCTGAGGATTGGAGTGGTCATATGCTTGGGCATCAGTTGACTGCTAGTTATGGTTTTGATCATGGTAAGAGTTTGGCTGTTGTTATGCCTGCTTTGTGGACTGTTACCAAGGAGGAGAAAAGAACTAGAATTTTACAATTTGGAGAGCGTGTTTTTGATATTGTTGATGGAGATGAAGATTCTAGAATAGATAGAATTATTGAGAGAATGAGATTATTTTTTGAAAGTCTTGATGTTAAAACTCGTTTTAGAGATTATGGAATGGGCCAACCTGATGTGGAGGTTATTTTGGCTGGTTTGGATAAATATGGACAAGGTAATCCTGAGTGGAATAGAAAAGTATTAGAAAAAGCTATTTAAGAAAGTTGCTTTTTGGTAGTCCAAATGACTTGAGATTTTCTTTTCTTTTTTGGAGTTCATTGACTTTTATTAATAGGAGGTTGATATCTACTCCTAGCATACTTGATACTTGATAAACATCGAAACCTTCTTTAAAGCAGGTGTATACTACTTCATCATCAAGAAGAAGTTCGCTGGCGAAGATGTTGGCTTCATATTCTGGTTTTGATTTCATGTCGTATAGGACAAATTCCTGAAAGATACTGCTTTTTAGAAATATTCTGTGCAGTAGGTCATGTCCTAATTCATGGGCACAGACTAAGTGCTGCATCTCAACTGGCAGGTTGCTGTTGATGAAGATGTAGCGGTTTCTTAATATTACTTTATACATACCTTTTAGGTTTATAAAGTCTTCTCGAAATATTATGTTGACACCAAGTTCCTTGGCTATGGCAAAGGGATCTCTGGTGTCATATTTTTTTATTAAACTATCTGCTAGTTTAAATATTTTTTGTTCTTTTTTCATTAGTTTTTCCTGTATTTCTTGTTTTTTTCCTTTGCATCTATATAGGCATCTGTTATGGCATGAAATACTGCTTCTTTGTCTTCCTCTCCTAGTTCACCACCGGCAAATAGTGCTTGTATTTCAGATATTAGTATATCTGTAGGTTTAAACTCTTGGCTACACATCAGTGTATTAATACTCGTTTTGAGTGCTTTGGCTAGTCTGCCTAGTATGGCAACATCCTTAGGGTGTCTGTTGTTGCTCTCATAGTTTTGAATAGAGCGTGTGGTCACTCCTACTTCCTGGGCCAGTTCTTTTTGGCTCAGGCCTAGTTTTTTTCTTTGGCCTTTTAGTATATCTCCAAATAACATTTTCAAGTCTCCTTTACATGAACGATATTTCGTTATTTATAGTTTAGTTGATTGTGTTAATCTTGTCAAGAGTGTTTGGGTATTTTTTTTGTAAATATCGGTCAATATTAATATATTTATTATTGACTAATATAAGTTATAGATGTATTGTATATTTATTAACAAGAATAATTATATATATTGCATATTTTTTGTTTTGTTGAATTTCTTATCGTATTGACATGAAAGATAGTTCGTCATATAATTGTGGGGTATACTTACGAAATATCGTTCGTATATTAACTTGAGTAGATAGGGTAAACAGAGTGGTTATCCATTTCCTTTTTCATCATATGATTGTGGAAAGGAGGTGGTGCTGATGAGAACTTATGAAGCATTAACTTTAATGATCATATTTGCCTTATTGGTAGTGTTGATAATCAACACAAAAAAGTAGTCACTCTGCTAGCACAGAGTGACTACTAATGTTATTTAGTTTCTCTTGCGGATAACCATGTAATGGTTTCCTATCTACCCATATTATATATTCACGTTTATAGGATGTCAAACTAAAGGAGTATTTAAAATGAAAAGAGCTATTCTGCATTGTGATATGAATAACTTCTATGCTAGCGTAGAGGTTAAAATGAATCCTGAACTAGAAGGCAAACCTGTTGTTGTCGGTGGAAGTGAAAGCGAAAGACATGGGATTGTACTTGCTAAGTCATATGAGGCCAAAAAATTTGGCATCAGAACTGGGGAGACCTTATATGATGCTATCAGTAAATGTCCGGATTTGATTGTTGTACCTCCTCACTTTGACGAATATCTACTCATATCAAATGAGGCCAGAGCGATCTATAATAGCTTTACAGATAAGGTAGAACCTTATGGCATAGATGAATGCTGGTTAGATATTAGTGGCACACAAAGGTTGTTTGGCACTCCTTATGAGGTAGGCATGCAGATAAAGGAGAAAATAAAAAGTGAACTAGGTGTTAGTATTTCAATTGGCATTAGTTTTAATAAGATATTTGCTAAATTATGTTCAGATTTAGCTGGTAGAGATGAGATAAGAGCAGTTTGGGAGGATAATTTTAAGGAACTATTATGGCCATTGCCTGTGGGTTGTTTACTTGGTGTAGGTCATGCAACTAGGAAAAAACTATTATGGTATGGCATTCATACAATTGGAGATTTGGCCAAAGTTGGCGAAGATTTTTTAAGGAGTAAATTAGGTAAGAATGGATGGCATTTATATGTATATGCTAATGGTAGTGATTGTTCTAGGGTTGCAGGTTTTGGAGAACATGCACCTGTTAAAAGTGTTGGACATGGTACAACCTTAGTTGCTGATGTTATTGAAGAGGAATTGGTATATGGAGTTATGCTTGAATTGTGTCTTGATGTTAGTTACAGAATGAATAAGTTGGGAGTCAGGTCCAGAGGAGTTGAGGTAACTATTAGAGATTCTGCTCTTACCTTCTATAGTTTTCAGTGCAGGTTGGATTTTCCATCTTCCTCTCCATCCGTTTTGGCAAATGCTAGCAGGAAGTTATTTAAGGACAAGTATACATGGGCTTATCCGGTTAGAGCTATTACTATAAGGGGTATAGATTTGGTCAGTGATGTTTTTGCTGGAGTTCAGTTGGATATTATTGGTGTTGTAGACAAGATGGATAAGAGTGATCGTATTGGCGAAGTTTTATCTGAGATCAGGGATCGTTTTGGTCGTGGTTCTTTGTCTTACGGTGTTCTTTTATCTGATAATAAGGTGCCTGATAGTAGGCGGTTGGATATATTAATGCCAAGTGGCATTGTCAAGTAGATTTATTGGATAATAAAAGGGAGTTAGAATGCAATATCATGCTTTATAACTCCCTTTTTGTGTAAAAAAAATGATAAAATAATACAACAAACAAAATAATAATATGCTAGAATATAAATTAAGAAGAAGAAATATATAGTACAATAACAAGAAAGGATATAGGGATAGACGAAAAACCAGGAGACAGAACTTTTAAACAAAATACTAGAGAAAGAAACATTACCAGAAGAAGATGAAAATGGAAATAATACATATATTATTAGAAGAAAGACTATTAAAAGACTTTAGCAAAGAACATAAATATGGCCTGACTTAAGAACAAACATGAAGAAAAAGATCGTTTAAGAGCAAAGAATGATTATAAGATAAATCTTAAATCTGAAATAATAATTGAAGACTTACACTATAAATTAGAGGAAATATCTCAAAGATTAGATGAATTAAGTAAGAAAGATATAATGCAGTAAGAAAAATAAAAGGGGGTTTATCTATGAAAATAAAATTTTTAGGAGCGGCAAACACGGTTACAGGATCTTGCCATCTAGTTACAACAAAAAAACATAAGTTCATAATAGATTGTGGACAATTTCAGGGGAATAAAACTATAGAAAATCTAAACTTTGAAGATTTTGGTTTTGACCCAAAAGAAATTGAATTTATGATTTTAAGTCATGCTCATATTGACCATTCAGGAAGAATTCCTCTTTTAGTCAAAAAAGGCTTTGAGGGGAGAATATATACTACCAATGCAACAGCCGACTTGGTGGACATTATGCTAAAAGATAGTGGATATATTCATGAAAAAGAAGCACAATGGGCTAATAAAAAAGCAAAGAGATCAGGCAACCCTGTTGTTGAACCACTATATACCTTGGAAGATGCAGGTAAATCATTAAAGAATATAGAACCATATCTATATGATCAATATATTCAAATTAATCCAGAAGTTAAAATCAGATTCAGAGATGCTGGTCATATATTAGGTTCTGCGATAGTTGAAATGTGGATACAAGATGAAGGGAAAATGAATAAGTTGGTATTTTCTGGGGATTTGGGTATGAAAGACAAACCTATTTTAAATGATCCTACAATTATAGAAGAAGCTGATTATTTAATAATGGAAACAACTTATGGTAATAGAAATCATGAAACGATTAAAGAAAGCTTGAAGAAATTTATTGATATCATTATTAAAACTGTTAAAAGAGGTGGCACGGTAGTAATTCCCTCCTTTGCGGTTGGAAGAACACAGGATTTGATTTATGAATTAAATATGTTCTACGATCATGATGAAGAAACTAAAAAGATCTTAGAAAATATTATGGTCTATATTGATAGTCCTTTAGCAATAAGCGCTACAGAGATTTTCAGAAGAAATGCTCAGGATTTTGATGAAGAAACAAGAAACTACATTCTACAAGGTGATAATCCCTTGGATTTTAAAAACTTGAGGTTTGTAAGAACTACTCAGGAGTCTAAGGATTTGAATGTTCTAAAAGGACCTAAGATTATTATATCTACAAGTGGTATGTGCGAAGCCGGCAGAATTAAACACCACTTAAAACATAATCTTTGGGATAAAAAAGCTAGTGTAATCATAGTAGGATATCAGGCAGATTATACCTTGGGCAGGGCCATTGTGGATGGGGCTAAGGATGTAAATATATTTGGTGATAAAATACATATTAATGCCGAAATTTATAGTTTAGAAGGATTTTCAGGTCATGCTGACAAGGATGGTCTTTTTGAGTGGTTTTCTGCCTTTAAAAAATTACCTAAGAAAGTATTTTTAGTACATGGTGAAGATGAAGGTAAGATTGCTTTTGCTAAACGAGTTAAAGAAGAATTAAATTATGATTGTCAGATTATTGACGAGGTATCAGAATTTAATTTAGATGAGGGAGCAACTCCTGTTGTTGAAACAAAAGTTGATAAGATAGCAAAATATAAAGATATTATCAAATTAAAAAATAGTTTGGAACAAACTAAGGATGAACTTGATATAGTTATTAATAATGCTAATATAGTTTTAGATAGGGGAATATTACAAGATAGGCTTGATGAAATAGGTAATATGATCTTAGAATTAGAAGAGAATACAATCAAGCTAGGCTCTGTGGTTACAAGGGATAAATAATAAAGATTTAATTAATATGATTATCTATAGAACGATAAACTAAATAAAATATGTGTTATTGTACTTTATTCTTTGGTGGATATAGAGCGGCAGAAGTATTTTGGGATTCTTTAGTAATGGGGCATGAGAATACTTCTATGTTTGCTGATGGCTGGATTGGCTGGTCACTTAGTGGTGAGAAGTTTGAGACAGGAAAATAGGGAATAGAGGATTATGAAAAAGAAGCTTTGGATTATAATAATTGGTTTTTAGTAGTTTATTATACTATGAACTTATATTAAGATCTATTATATCCTTACCTGTATATTCCTATTTATTAATGATTACTTTATTAATATTATTGATTGAGATTTTAAAGGTAATAGTCACTGGTTTTATAAGAAGGTACTTTTTGGTTATGGGTGTTGATGTTTGTCAACGCTCATTTTCGTTTATTTTTCTTATTTTATCTTTTTAATATGATACAATAATTTTATTAAGTAAAGAAATAGCTATATAAAAATGACTGATATTGAATGGAGAATAGTATGATAATAAAAAACCTGGAAATTACTGATATAACTGAAGAAGGTAATGGCGTTGCTAGAAATGAAGGGAAGGTTGTGTTTGTTAAGGATGCTTTGCCTGGGGAAATGGTCAATGTTAGGATTATTCATAGTAAGAAGAAGTTTGATCAGGGTGAGGCTATAGTATATTTAGAAAAAAGTGCTGTTAGAGAAAAGCCTTTTTGTATGCATTATGGTGTTTGTGGGGGTTGTTCCTTACAGCATTTGAATTATGAAGAGGGTTTGAAGTTCAAGACCCATTGGGTGAAGTCTGCTTTTTCTAAGATTGCTAGGTTGAATATTGAGGAGCCTTCTATCATTAGTATGCAAAATAAGTTGAAGTATAGAAATAAGGTTGTGTTTCATGGCTTTTTTTTAGAGGGACAATATAAGCTTGGTTTTTATAGGAAGGGTTCTAATAGTTTTGTTCATATAAAGGAATGTTTTCTTATTCCTGATGATTTTATTGAGATGAAGAATAGGATAGAGGAACTTTCTGGAACATATAATGTTTATCCTGACGAGATTATGATAAGGACTAATGGTGTTGATTTTCAGATTGGTCTTGAGAGTGGGAATACTGATAATCTTAATTTATTATTGAATGAGTTGAAGAAGGAGTTTCCTTCTATTAGGGACAATATTGAGATTAGTATAGCTGGTATGGTTTTTGAGGTTTCTGCTAAATCCTTTTTCCAGGTGAACTTGGAGGGTGCAACCTCATTGTTTAAGATTGTTGAGAAGATGGTTGGTGATGTTTCCCATTCGATAGTTTATGATTTATGTTGTGGTGTGGGTAGTCTTGGTGTTTTTTTAGGGAAGGCTGGTGCTAGAATAAGGGGTTATGAGGTTATTGAGGAGGCTGTTATTCTGGCTCGCAAGAATGCTGAGCGTAATGGTCTTATTGATTATGAGTTTACTGCTGGCAAGGTGGAGGATGTTATTTCTGCTTCTATCATAGAAGATAATGGTGTTGTTATTTTAGATCCTCCTCGTGGGGGTGTTGAGGTGATAGTTATTGATAGTATTGTCAAGTCTAATGTTTCTCGTGTTGTTTATGTTGGTTGTGGTCTTGGTAAGATGGTTAGGGATGTTGCTAAGCTTATCGAGGGTGGTTTTGTTGTATCAAAGGTTGAGTGTGTTGATATGTTTCCTTGGACGGGGCATGTGGAAACAATTACGCGTCTTATCAGAAATAAGAATTGACATAGCTATTATTCTTTATAAATTGGTAATAAATTTCTATTCAAAGAAGTTAAATAATGTAAGTGTATTTAATAAACAAAAATATCAATATGGGAATTGAGGTAAGTAGTGGAATATAGTAAACTTTCAGAACATATATTTAAAAAAGGTAAATTTATTGCACCTTGGAATGAATTTATGTCCGAATTAAGTAAAGAAGAGTCATGGTTTTATGGACGCCTGCCAGAATATTTATGGTTAGGTTTGATTTTAAATCACTACGAGCGAAAAGAAGGACTTGCTAAGTGTTATGAAATAATAACAAAACTTCATAAATTAGCACCTAGTATTATTATGCCAAAATTATCGAAAATACTTGAACTTGATAATGAAATACAAGAAAAGTTATATAGTTTTATTTTAGATGTTGTATTACCAGAAGTAATAGTGCCATTAACAGCGATATTTACATATAGTAAATATCCTTGTTTTTCTAGAGCATTTTGTATAGCAGGTTCACAAATCGGTGATGGGATAAAAAAGATAAATTCGTTGTTGAAAGAAACTAGTGATCATCAATCGCATCTTTCTACAGATATAAGATTTGTTGTCTTATATTTTAAGTTACTTTCAGGAAAATTAATTTTGCAAAAAGATACATCAGATTTAATTTTGGAATATCCAAATTTATCTCATGAAGATGAAAAAATGAGATTTATACGCCCTACTATCCGATCAATTGAAATGATACAAACTGGAAATGAACAATATAATGAAAATTATTTAAATTTATTTTGGGAGGAATTAAACAGAATGAGTAATTGTGAATTATCTTTTGTAGATTTTGGTGATAAATCTCCTAGCATAGAAGAAACACAAGAATATTTAGCGAAAATTAAATCTATTTTGGATTATTATTCTGAATTAATGATTGCTTCTAGACCACTAGATAATAAAATGTTTGTTTTGTTATCTATTTCAACTTATTCTTATAAAAGAATTTTAGAATTAGTTGAGCATGATTTATTTTGTACAATATCAGGAAGAAGTATAGTTAGAGTTCTTATAGAAGATTATATTATGATGAAATATTTACTGCTAGAAGAAAAAAATCACGCTGATATTTGGTCAGAATATCAGTATTATGGTATAGGACAATATAAATTGATTGTTGAACGTATTATTGAAAGTGGTAAAGATTTAACAAATAGTCACGTGCAATTTAAATACTTAAATATATTAATAAATGAATACAAAAATAAAGAATTTATAGATATGGATACAAGTTATTTTGATAAAAAGAATGTAAGGGAAAAGGCTAATATTATTGGTGAAAAAGAGTTGTTCGGATTTTACTATGATTATGATTCTGCATATGAACATGGATTATGGGGTGCGATTAGGGAGAGCTCTTTAGTTAAATGTAATTCTCCATCACATCAATATCATTGTGTTCCGGATCTAGAAAATAATCAAAAATTAATTAGTGTTTGGCAAGACTGTCTTGATGTCATGAATAAAACTATTACTATTCTTAATGATGTTTATGGGTGCCCTGAACATATAAAATTGGAGAGTAATTAGATATGAAATCACATTTGATTAAAGAAGAAATAAAACAATTACAAATTAGATATAGGGAAATACTTTTAAAAGCTAAAGATAACATATTTAATGATGATTCTATTGCAGTTATTGATGAAATTAATGTTTTCTGGTACAAAAATAAAAAATTAATTGAACTATTTTTAAAAAGCTTTCTGCAACCATATAATGCATATGTATTTACTGCGGCTACTATACTAGATGTTGAAGATTTTGAACATTACCCTTTTGTTACGTTAGGAAAGTTTCATATTTGGGATGATCCAATATATCTTTATGCTAATATAGCTGGAAAAGCACAAAATTCAACTTTTGATGAAAAAATAAAGAAGCAAATTATTGATACAATTAATGATACTCTGAAAATTATTGAAATAGCTGATGAGATTATTTATATATTACCGTTAAGATTTTTAGCAAATGATTCTAGTCAATTATTACATGATACTGCTATGGAAGTTTTTTTAAGTTTATTTAATAACGATTATAGTTTTAAAGAATATTTAGAAAATATTCACTCTATTGAAGATGTAAAACATTCTTTGCGTCCAGGGATAGAAAATAGTATTATTTTTCTGAAAAATGAGGATTCCAAATTAGGTTTTGAAAAAAGATTTGCAAAGTATAAAGATAGTACTGTTTTGCCTATACCAAAAGATGTATCTGATGCAAAAATATTTTGGTTTGCAATTGTTGGTTATTTGATGCAAGCACTTGATGTTATAAATATATGCACTAGATATCAAGTTAATCCATATATACGATTTGAGGTTACTTTTACGTACATGTTGATTTTATCAATCAATTTTAAGGATCAAAAAGAAATACAGGAGATGATATTCAAAAGTGCAATAGCATATAAGTTACATATGAATTTTAATAAGGACAAGGTTAAAAATATAGATTTCAAAAGATTTTATTTAAATATTCAAAAATTAGATTTTGATAATATGTTATTTTCAAAATTAAAAGAGCAAGAAGTCACAATTGATAGCCGGAATGCAAAATTGGCAGACGAAATTATTGATGATTTATTAGAATCACTTTATTAATTTAATATAAGTATATTTGGGTTTTTTAATTTGATACAGTTTTATCTTTTTTTTATATAACTTTGTTTAATAATTGCATTATAACTGAAATGATACGACGTGATGTACACTCCACGCATGTGGAGACGGTTTGTCTTTTAAAGCGTGATAAATAGAGTGTTTTGTCGTAAGAACAAGTATGGATTAAGGAGATGAGAGTAGAAGCTTTCATTTCCTTTTTTGTTGATTAATTCTTTCATTTAAGTTATTGAAATTAATAACTGTAATCTAGTAAATTTAATTATAAATATGTTTACAATCGTTCTTTAAATATGTATAATTAAAGAACGATAGAGAATTTGACTGAGGTGATCTAATGGATAACAAATATCTTATTATAAAAAAAATCGCGGGACAATCTGAAGGTATTGTGACCACAAAGCAAATTGAAGAAGCGGGTCTTAGTAGAGCAATTATTAAGAACTTTGTTGAGAAAGATTTACTGGTTAAAGAAGCCCATGGTATTTATACAATATCTTCAATGTTAGTAGATGAATATAAATTGCTGCAAATGCGAAGTGGGAAAATAATATTTTCGTACGGTACGGCACTATATTTACATGGTATGTCTGATCGTATACCACATGTTTTGGAGGTGACCGTTCCTCAAGGCTATAATGTTTCCAGAATCAAGAAAGATCATCTAGATGTACGTTTTCACTATGTACGAAGTGAATGGTGGAATCTGGGAATGATGAAAATTCTAACTCCTTTAGGAGTGGAAGTAACTGTATATGATAAGGAACGGTGTATTTGTGATTTAATCAATAGCAAAAAGAAGATGGATATGCAACTTTATTCTCAAGCCATAAAAGATTACTTCAAAACTAGTCCGGATTTAAGGAAAATATTAAATTATGGTAAAGTGTTGGGTGTTGAAGAAGAAATAAGAATATATTTGGAGGTGCTTTTATGAAAACCCCAGAGCAGCTCAAAGGATTAATGCGTAACTTTGCAAAAGATAAAAATCTTAGACCTCAAGAAATATTACAAATGTATTTATTTGAGCGTATCGTTGAAAGGTTGTCTTTCTCAAAATTTAAGAATAACGTTATTCTCAAAGGCGGTCTTTTAATTGCTTCAATGATTGGTGTTGAAAGTAGAAGCACTATTGATATGGATACAACTGTGATTGGTATACCAATGAATGAAGAAACTATTCGTGATGTAATTCTTGAGATGATTCAAATTGATATAGGAGATGGAATTGAATTTACATTTCAAAGAATAGAACCAATTAGAGAAGTAGATGAGTATAATAATTTTCGTGTACATTTGAAAGCTTCCTATGGAAAAATTGATGCACCAATGAAGATTGACATTACGACTGGTGATGTTATTACACCAGCAGCAATTGAGTATTCGTTTAAATTGCTATTAGAGGATAAAGTTGTTATTGTTATGGCTTATAATCTTGAGACGATTTTAGCAGAAAAATATGAAACCATTATGATAAGAAATATTGGAACAACAAGAGCTAGAGATTTTTATGATTTGTATACTTTATTCAAAAGTAGAATTTCAGTAATACAGAAAAATAATTTTATTAATGCAGTAAAAAATACGGCTAAAAAAAGAGGGTCACTAGAATACATTATCGGCTGGAAAGAAATCTGTGAAGATATTAGAAATGAGAAAGCCTTAGAAATGCTTTGGAACAACTATAAAAAAGAAAATCAATATGCTGCTGATATTAGTTATGAAGCTGTAATCGATAATCTAGTGGATGTTGCTCAATATTTAAATACAAGTGATATTTAAAACAGATAAATAAATTTATGCCAAGGACTTACCACGTTTCACGACATCATTTTTATCTACTCAAAGCACGTTGAAACATGTTGTCTCCTAATTGGGGACAATAATTTAAAACAAGAGAAGATAAAAGAAATTAATAAAAAATAGATTGATGAAAAGGATCAGAGAGTATGGAAAACATTGTAGAAGCAAATCAACAAAAATTAAGCAAGCCCCTTATCTTTCTTATGGCTTTAGCCTGTGGAACAGTTGCAGCAAATCTATACTATGCTCAGCCACTCCTTTCTGATATTGCAAGAACCTTCGGCACTAGCCAGGAAACAATAGGCCTTATGCCTATGCTTATGCAAATAGGTTATGCACTGGGTATGCTGCTTATATTACCCCTTGGGGACATTAAAAGGCGGCGTCCATTGATAGTAATGTTGCTTATCCTCTCTTCAATAGCATTGTTACTGATATCCTTCTCAATAAACCTTGGAATGCTTCTTGCATCATCATTTGCCCTCGGCTTTACAAATGTTACTCCTCATCTTGTGGTAGCTTTTGCTGCCCAGTTATCTGATCATAAGGAAAGAGGAAAGACGGTCGGAAGCGTAATGAGTGGACTTCTAATTGGAATTCTGATATCGAGAACCTTCAGTGGTTTAATAGGTTCAGCCTTTGGCTGGAGACTAGTGTTTATACTTGCAGTTGTAGTAATCCTTCTTCTTGCATTGCTTATGAGATTATTTCTTCCCGATAGTCAATCTGTATCCAATATTAAGTATCGTAAGCTTTTATTATCCATGTGGCACTTTATTAAGACAGAACCAGTTCTAAGACAGGCTTCTATTACAGGAGCCTTGATGTTTGCCACCTTTAATATCTTCTGGACGTCATTAATATTTCTTCTAGAGAGCCCTGCGTACAAATTAGGCGCTGAGGCAGCGGGCTTATTTGGACTTGTGGGAGTTACTGGTGCTCTTGCTTCACCAATCGTTGGAAGGATTGCTGATAAAAGAGGCACATGGATGACTCTTACATTTGCTATGGTTTTATCTGCCCTATCCTATGTATTTTTCGGACTATTTGGAATGCAGTTATGGGGACTTATAATTGGAGTCATTTTGCTTGATATAGGTATACAATCAGGCCAAATATCAAACCAGACCAGAATTTATGCACTAAATGGAGAAGCCCGGAACCGAATAAATACTGTCTTTATGGTATCATATTTTATAGGAGGCTCAATGGGCTCTATCCTTGGCACTTACAGCTTTGTTCACTATGGTTGGACAGGAGTGTGTGTTTTAGGTATTTTCTTCATGCTCGCTGCGCTTACAATACAATTTTATAAAAGAAACTCCGCAAAAGGGGTTGTTTAATAGAAAATGAATAGGTGTTCCACAGAAGTGTTAACAATCATCATAAAACCACTCGCTTCAAACTTTATCCTATAAAGTAATTAACCATTACTCATAAATCATATTTTAAGAGAGTACAAAGTATCACTCAAATCAAACAATTCATTGCTGAGCATTGTAAAAAAGCAAATATCAAAAAAGACAAATAATATGATATATTATGTTATTCTAGCACATCTACAAGTTTCAGCAACTGCTTTAGTTGTAACATTTTTGATTCTTTTTCATTAAATTCTTTCATAATTGAAATAGAGAAATACTTATCTAATCTTGCAGGGGTTTTAACCAAAGATTAATAGCACAAAATCAATTGATTTGAGGCTAAATCATTATTGAGAAATTATTTGAAAATTAATGCTATAATTAAGTTAAATAAAGAGAGAGGAGTGGTGATCATATGAAATGGTATAATAGTTTTCGAATAAGGATATTCTTAATGATTTTTTTATTGATTATTTCCTCTCTCTCATTGCTTTTTTTTTATATATCCAACCGTATGACAATAATTGTCAAGCAGGATGCATACGATAAGGTTACCAGTGATTGTGTGTCCCTAAGAAATCAGATAGATTTGCATCTTACTGGTTTGGAGACCAACATATATCAACTGGCCATCTCAGATGCTGTACAAAAAATGGATTTGGTAGAGCTAGACCGGATATCCCAGGAGCTGATCAAGAAGCTACCAACTATAACTCAAATCTACATTATGGATAAAGATGGGATGCAGATTTATAAATCCTCTTTTCCTGAAACCATGGGAGATCGTTCGGATCGTGATTACTTCAAGGATGCAATTACCGGCAAATCGGTCTTTTCTGAAGCGATTATATCTAAAAGCACGTTTGTACCAATTGCTGTACAGGCACAGCCTATTTTTCGTAATGGAAGAATAGATGGTGTAATCGGGGCAAGCATTGATATGGGATTTTTGAGTACTCTAACTTCAAATATTGGTTCAAGTACTGCTGGATATGGGTTCATTGTAGATTCTACTGGACATGCAATCGGCCACCCAGAGAAGAAATATGTAGATGAGATGTTGGACGTGTCATATCTGGATCCTGTAGCGGATGTAATTTCAGGCAAAACTGGAACTGGCAAATATATTTTTGACGGGGTTGAAAAACTTGTTGCATATACCCCTTCAAAGGAAACAGATTGGGGTATACTTGTCCAAATACCTGTAAAAGAAGCCTTCAAAACGGTGATAATTATTCGTGATTCACTCATTCTATCGACCTTATTTTTTATGGTTATATCAATTATAGCAACATATTTGGTGTCAAAGGACTTAGAAAAGCCTTTAAAACGAATCATACAAATAATCAAGAATGTCGATACAAATCAAAATTATCCGACTTATCGCTCCAACCGTAAAGATGAGTTTGGAATAATAGAAAATGAACTGGCTTCAATGACTGATGTGATTCATAAAACACATGATGAACTGGAAGAACGTGTGGAGACTAGGACCGAAGAATTGAAGAAAACGATGATAGAGCTTATGAAAATACAGAAAAAACTGGAGAAACTCTCCCTGACTGATAAACTGACTGGTCTAGCAAATCGAAGAGCCATAGATCAATATTTAGCAAATTTGTGGAGATTGTCAGGCAGACAAAATTCGATATCTTGTTGTTTCCTAATGATAGATATTGATTATTTTAAAAACTTCAATGACACTTATGGACATCAGAATGGTGATATTTGCTTGCAGGCAGTAGCAAATTGTCTCGCTGAAAAATTGCAAAGGGAGTCTGACTTCTTGGCACGTTATGGTGGAGAAGAGTTCCTGGTGATACTAAATAACATTTCTCCCAACAATATTCAGAGATTGGCGGAAGGATTTAGGCAAGCTATTCAAGAACTGAAAATACCTAATGAAGGATCTTCAATATCTGATTGGGTATCTATAAGCATCGGTGGCGTTTGTATAAATGAGATGAGAAAAGAAACACCAAAAACTGCTATTGCTTCTGCAGACAAGATGCTGTATAAGGCCAAAAAATCCGGCCGGAACAAGGTTGTAATTGACGACAAAGAGATATAAGTAATTTACTAACTTTGTCAGATTAGTATTTGAAAAAAGCGATCATAGAATAGTATTATTGCAATAAAATAATGTAAACTTGGCTTATAGGATGTGCCTTTTAAAGTTCATTGATGATATAATTTCTTTCTGGATAAGTGATATTAAGAAAAAAACCGGCAAAGGATTTTATAAAATTTTCGATACTGGAAATTATAGTGAATTTCAAACATTCAAATCATTCATTTTTCAGGAGGGTTAAAAATGGACAACTACAAAAAAAATAGTTTAACATTAATAGGAGCTGTTTCATTAGGAACAGGTGTTATGATTGGAGCCGCCATCTTTGCATTACTTGGACAGGTAGCAGAGCTCTCTGGTGATTTGTTTCCTTTCATATTCTTGGTTGGAGCAATTTTAGTGAGCTTCAGTTCATACTCTTACATAAAAGTATCTAATGCCTACCCCTCTTCAGGGGGTGTTGCCATGATTTTAATAAAAGCTTATGGTAAAACTACCATTGCAGTAGGTTCGGCCTTGTTAATGATATTTGCCATGATAATAAACCAAAGTATGGTGGCTCGTACTTTTGGTACTTATACTATGCAGCTTTTTGGCAAAAATACAGGAAGTTTTTGGATCCCCTTGTTAGGGGTAATATTATTAGTAGCAACCTTCCTGATCAATATTGCAGGAAATAAGACCGTACAAAGAGTAGCACTAATTATGGCCATTTTAAAAGTAGGTGGAATTGCGGTTTTTGCCTTGGGTGGACTATGGGTAGCTGGCTTCTCATTTCAATCGGCAATACCTTCAGCAGTATCAGGAGAACTCAGCCTTGCAAGCTATTTAGGAGCTTTTGCCCTCACTACACTGGCCTTTGCAGGCTTTACCACCATTACCAATAGCGGTGGTGAGATAAAGAATCCTCATAAAAATGTTGGCAGAGCCATTATCATTTCTCTTTTCATATGTACCGTTGTTTATTTATTGGTCGCCTTTGCGACATCTGCAAACCTTTCTGTGTCCCGCATCATTGAGGCTAAAGATTATTCACTTGCTGAGGCAGCCCGTCCTTCATTTGGTAAATATGGACTTTGGTTTACAGTAGGTATTGCCATTATAGCAACTGTTTCAGGGGTTATTGCCAATGTTTTTGCTGTTTCTCGGATGTCCGCTATGTTGACTGATATGAAGCTCATTCCTCACAGCCATTTTGGTATGTCTGGTAGTATTCAAAAACATATGTTGGTTTACACCATAGTAATTGCCATTGTTTTAACCATATTTTTTGATTTAACTCGGATTGCCTCATTGGGGGCTATCTTCTACATTGTTTTGGATATGGTTGTTCACTGGGGAGTGTTAACCAGGATAAGAAAAGATGTGAAGGCAAATCCTATAATTGTTAGTTTTGCCTTGCTATTTGACGTAATTATACTAGGAGCATTTCTTTGGATAAAAGCAACCTCTGACCTTTTTGTGGTGGTGTTGTCCGTTGTTTTGATGGTACTGATTTTTGCTGGTGAGAAATGGTTTTTACATCGGGGAACAAAAGGAATAGAAAGTAAAGAATAAAGCTCCATGTTTCAAAGATGATAAGTGGCATGAAAACGACCTTTTATACTAACCGTTGAAGGATTTTATAAAATTTTCTAAATATAAATATAAATGAAAAGGAGGACAAAGTCGTGAATAAATTTAAAAGCAGGTTGATTATATTATTTTTTGTGATTATACTAACTATGTTTGTTGTTTCATGTTCCAACACACAATACAAAAATAATGGGGAACGTATTTATTTCACAGCAACCAGTTCCTCAGGTAAGTCGATTTTTTCTCAGGGGTCTACTATGATGCAGGGTAATATTTCCTGTGTTGACTGTCATGGGGCAGATGGTCATGGAGGTAATGTGAATATTATGATGGATAGTTTTGAGGCTCCAAATATTACATGGACTGCATTAACAGGATCACATGAGGATCATGTTCCATTTACAGAAACAACCATAAAAGATGCAATTACCAAAGGAATAGATCCAAGTGGGCAAGAACTTGAAAGTTACATGCCAATATGGCAAATGGCAGATGAAGACCTTAATGATTTAATTGGGTTTTTGAAGACACTTAAGTAATCTGCTACAATAGTGTTTCTTATTTTTGAAGATTTTATTGAGATAACGAATAGCAAGGAGCACATTTATGGCACAATATATATATTATATTAATTATCAAGATTATGAGGCGGATTTGTGCGCCCTTGAAATGAGGGCGCTATTTAATAGACCCATAGAAAATAAGGCATTTTTCTCAGATCAAAGGGTTGATGAGTCTTTAAGTCCTTATTTCAAAAGCAGGTTAGAAATACTACTTGAGGCAACTGATCTTGAGGAGCTTATTCATAAGATTAGTAAAAAGAATTATACAGAAGATGGTTTTATGGTTAAGTATGTACCTGCAATTAAACCAGATCCTATGGAGAAGAAACGAAGAGCAATCACTAAAGCAATTGGTTATGCATTTGAAGGGTTGCCATCCTTTGATCATCCCGTTATTATATATGGGGTTACTTACTATAATAGTAAATGGTACTTTGGTGTTCTTGTTTACAATACAATGCTTTGGAAAAAACATATGTCAAAGCCCAACAGCTATTCTAGTTCTTTAGGGCTTAATACAGCAAAAGCAATTCTTAATGTTGCAACTCAGGGAGATACTTCAAAAAAAATCATTGACCCATGTTGTGGTGTAGGTACTGTTCTTTTAGAAGGCCATTATTCTGGTTATGACGTTACAGGCTGTGAGATTAATTACAAGGTTGCGATGAAAGCTCGTGAGAATCTAAAACATTATGGCTATAAAGGACAAGTAATCCAAAAAGATATAAAAGAAATGGATGAATACTATGATGCAGCAGTTGTAGATTTACCTTATGGAAACTTCAGTAAATCGGATGAAGTGGATATGATGAATATTATCCATCATGCTGCAAGGATTTCTGAACGTCAAGTGTTAATATCTACTATAGATTTAACGATGAAAATTCGTGAAGAAGGATTAGTAGTTGTTGATCAATCTGTGGTTTACAAAAATAGAAGTAAAAGATTTGCTAGATATATTTGGGTATGTGAGGGCTTGAATTAACTATGTGGAGTGGTTAATATACAGGAAAAGGTATTTTTTTAAGTTTTAAATTAATCAGATTCATGCATCTACTGGAAAAGTAGGTGCTTTTCTTATGCCTTTGTGGGTTCTTGAAGTTGAAATTGAGGTATAAAAAGTGTATAATTAAACGTTGTTAGTCAACATTTTATAAAAATACCAGTAATTTAAGGTAGTAAATTTTTTAAGTTAGAGCTAATAAATAAAATAGTAATTAGGAATGGGGCAATAAATTGATAAATGTAGTAGATGTAGGTTTAAGTTTTGGAGGACAAAAGTTATTTGAAGGGGTAAATTTAAAATTCACACCAGGAAATTGTTATGGTGTAATTGGAGCAAACGGTTCAGGTAAATCAACCTTTTTAAAGATATTGTCTGGTGAAATAGATTCAAACCAAGGTAGCGTATCAATGTCACCAGGTGAGAGACTAGGGGTATTAAAACAAGATCATTATGAATTTGACGAATTTACAGTATTAGATACAGTAATTATGGGACATAAAAGACTTTATGAAATAATGGCAGAAAAAGATGCTTTATATGCAAAAGAAGATTTTAGTAACGAAGATGGAATTAAATCATCTGAGTTAGAAGGTGAATTTGCAGAACTAAATGGATGGGATGCTGAGACAGATGCCGAGAAATTATTGACAGGATTAGGTATAACAAAAGATATACACTCTAAAAAGATGAGTGAGCTTTTGAGTGGAGAAAAAGTAAAGGTATTACTAGCTCAGGCTCTATTTGGAAACCCAGACAATTTATTATTAGATGAGCCTACCAATCACTTGGATTTTAGAGCGATTAATTGGTTAGAAGACTTTTTGATGAATTATTCTAATACTATAATTGTTGTATCCCATGATAGACACTTTTTAAATAAAATTTGCACACATATGATAGATATTGATTTTAGTAAAGCAAATCTATATGTGGGTAACTATGATTTCTGGTATGAATCTAGTCAATTAGCACTAAGATTAATGAACGATCAAAACAAGAAAAAAGAAGAGAAAATTAAGGAGCTACAAAGTTTCATAGATAGATTTAGTTCAAACGCTTCTAAGGCAAAACAAGCAACTTCAAGAAAGAAAACATTGGAGAAGATAAATGTTGAAGATATTCAGCCATCATCAAGAAGATATCCATTTGTGGTATTTACACCTGAGAGAGAAGCTGGGGAAAATATATTAGTGGTAGAGGGTATAACAAAGACAATTGATGGCATTAAAGTATTAGATAATGTAAGTTTTGTAATTAATAAAGGTGACAAGATAATCCTATTAGGGAAAAATGATTTGGCTAAAACAACATTATTACAAATTTTAATGGGAGAAATAGAACCGGATTCAGGAACTTTTAAATGGGGTGTTACTACTTCTATATCTTATTTACCAAAGGATAATACAGATTACTTTAAAGATAGTGAATATAACCTTATCGATTGGTTAAGAGGATACTCAAAAGAGCAAGGCGAGCAATTTATCAGAGGTTTCCTTGGAAAAATGTTATTCTCTGGTGATGAGGCTTTGAAAATGGTGGAGGTCTTATCAGGTGGTGAGAGAGTGAGATGTATGTTTTCAAAATTAATGTTGTCACAAGCTAATGTCTTGTTATTAGATGAGCCAACAAATCACTTGGATCTTGAGTCAATTCAAGCCTTGAATGATGGGTTAGCTAAATTTACAGGCACACTCTTATTTACGTCACATGACCATAATTTTATTGAGACAGTCTCTAACAGAGTTATTGAAATAACCCCAACAGGTTTATTTGATAAAATAATATTTTTTGATGATTTCCTTGAAAGTGATGAGATTCAAAAAGAAATTGATAAAATGTATATAGTTTAATATGAAAAGCAATTAATATATTTAATAATTTGAGAAAGCTATCACTTAATGTGATAGCTTATTTTATATCAAAAAATCTTCATAGCTTTTTAAATTATGTAATACATAATCTAAACACACAATTTGAAGGTAGAAAACCAATTTTTCTAAAGTTACTATGATTCCTTATAAATGGAAGGACTTTTCTTTTGCTAAGAAATCTATTGATTATCTCCAGTAAAAGCATTATAATTGCCTTAGGTGGTGAAAATATGATAAAAACTACTAAAATATTATTGGATGAACTAAAAGAATATGTTAACCCAACAGCTAAGATTAGACAGTTAGTTAACAAAAAAGAATTAGTTCCTATTGTAAGAGGTCTTTATGAAACGGATGCAAGTATCCCAGGATATTATCTTGCACCCATAATTTACGGTCCTTCATATTTATCATTTGAGTTTGCTTTGGCGTACTATTCTCTTATTCCAGAAGGGGTGTATAATTTCACATCAGCAACATTTGAAAAGAAAAAAACAAAACAATATGATACACCATTTGGTACTTTTACTTATCAGGATATACCTAGTGATGCATATCCATTAGGGATAATACTACATTCTGAAAATGGATATGGATTTCAAATTGCATCTCCGGAGAAGGCAATCTGTGATCAACTCTATAAAATATCCCCACTAAGAAATAGAATTGAATTGGAAAACCTACTATATGAAGACTTAAGAATTGATCGGGACGAATTCTTTCGCCTAAACATGACCGAACTGTATGAAATAGCGACTTCATTTCATACACAAAATCACAAACTACTACAAGCTTATGTTAGGAGGAGATTGTAAAATGGATCAAATTATTAACCAAATGCTTAAGCAATATAGTAGTCTAACCGTATATGATAAAAAGAACAGCATAAAAGAAGTTGTGCAGGAAATTATGCTTTGTGGATTAAGTAGAGCGGGTTTTTTTAAGACAGCAGCCTTTTATGGTGGAACTGCCCTTCGTATAATTTATGGACTTGATAGGTTCTCTGAGGATTTGGATTTCTCATTAAAAGAGCCCAATTCTTTATTTGACTTTGCTGAATTTATGCCGACACTTGAAAAAGAAATTAGGTCTTATGGGCTTAATTTTAGCATAGAGGAAAAGGTCAAATCTGTCGAATCAGGTATTAAATCTGCATTTTTGAAAGGCAATACTAAAGAGCATATAATAATGTTTTATGCAGATGAACAACTTGCACATTCAATTGGTTCTAAAGAGTTGATTAAAGTAAAGCTTGAGGTGGACACGGATCCACCAGATTATGCAACCTTTGAAACAAAGTATAGACTTTTACCGATTCCGTATGAAATAACATTGTATGATATGCCATCATTATTCGCAGGCAAAATTCATGCAGTTATTTGCAGAGCATGGAAAAATCGTGTGAAAGGTAGAGACCTTTATGATTATGTATTTTATCTCTCAAGAGGGGCAAAGGTGAACCTGAAGCATCTGCTAGCTCGCTTAGAACAATCAGGATATATTACAGAGAAAGATCAAACCACAATTGAGGATGTTAAAAGGATGCTTTGCAAAAGGTTTGAAACTATCGATTATTCACAAGCTAAGCAGGATGTTAAACCATTTATCAGGAATTTTGATGCTCTTAATGTTTGGAATAAAGATTTTTTCTGCGAAATCACAGAAGATCTAGAAGAGAATGATTAATAAACAAAAAGATATCAATTAATATATTTCGGTAATAACAAGAAAAAGAATATTATCATTGGGAAAATATGTATATATTAGAAAGGTAAACTATGAGTGAAAAAATTGCCGTAATAGGTGGAGGCCCTGCAGGAATTATTGCTGCAGGAATAATAGGGTCTAGAGGAAAAGATATAGTACTTCTAGAAAAGAACGAAAGACTAGGAAAAAAACTATTTATTACAGGTAAAGGTAGATGCAATATAACAAATGCAGCTCCTATAGAAGAACTATTTGATTACATTAATACAAACAAGAACTTCCTATATAGTAGTTTCTATAGTTTTACTAATGAAAATATTATTGAATTATTAGAGAGTATGGGACTTAAAACAAAAGTAGAAAGAGGTAATAGAGTATTTCCTCAAAGCGATAAGTCCAGTGATGTTATAAAAGCCTTAGAAAAGTTCCTGAAGAAGAATAATGTCAGGGTAATGCTCAGTGCCAATGTTAAGAATATAATCTATAACAACGATAAATTTATCATAACCATAGGGGAAGAAAAATATGAATATGATAAAGTAGTAATAGCTACAGGTGGGGTATCATACCCTGCTACAGGTTCAACTGGAGATGGGATTCAATTTGCTAAAAGAATGGGGCACAATATCATACCTTTAAAACCATCACTAGTACCAATAGAAATTGATAACGAATGGATTAAAGAACTTCAAGGAGTATCTTTAAAAAATGTGCAATTAAATGCCTATTGTCGTAATAAATTAATACAAGAAGAGTTTGGTGAAATGATCTTTACTCACTTTGGTATTTCTGGACCAATTGTACTATCTATTAGCAATGGAATTAATAAACATGCAAATAAAGAGTTAAAATTAAAATAGATTTTAAGCCTGCACTAAGTGTAGAAAAATTAAATGATAGGATACTTAGAGATTTTGAATTATATTCAAATAAAATACTAAAAAATGCTCTAAATGATTTATTACTTCAAAAACTGATTCCGTTGGTAATTAAATTATCCCTCATCGATCCAAATAAAGCAGTTAATCAAATAACAAAGGAAGAACGAATGAATTTAGTCCAAGTTATTAAGGGATTTCCTTTGAAGTTTAAGTGCTTTAGACCTATAAGTGAAGCTATTGTTACCTCTGGTGGGATTTCTACAAAAGAGATTAATCCATCTACTATGGAGTCAAAACTTATTCCCAACCTATATTTTGCAGGAGAAGTAATAGATGTTGATGCTCTTACAGGAGGATATAATC
>JAGXHX010000078.1 GCA_024635955.1 Bacillota bacterium | reverse complement strand
TACGTCGGCATTATCCGCATCAGGTTCAAGGGTTTAGGATTGACACAAATCCATTCTCAGCCTGCCTTAAAACAAGCACCCCGTATTCAGTTGATTACATAGTATAATATGGCGAATATTTTGTCAATAGTATAAATAAATTAAAACATTGGCTTGATGATAACAAATATCAAATACCCCTTTTATCTATTATCTATTTTTTCAGGATATATATCATGCATATGAATTTTTTGTTGAGCTACTTCATACCAATTGTTTCCTTCCTCTCCATAATTACAATATGGATCAATTGATATGCCACCTCTTGGAGTGAATTTATCCCAAACTTCAATATATTTGGGCTTCATAATTTTTATAAAATCTTTCATTATTATATTCATGCAATCCTCATGAAAAGCATATGCATACATATTTCTTTGCTTTTGCCTGCATTTGGCGTTGTTCCTTGTATCTTCATTGCTTTATTTTTTACTTTCCAAAATTTCTTTAATTGTTTTAATTAGTGTTAAATTATCCTTATGTGACTTGACTGCAATTCTAAAATACTGATTACTAAGTCCTATGAAATTCTCACACTTTCTAATTAATATTTTTTTATTCAATAGCATCTCATAAAGATTACTAATTTTTTCACATTTGAACAAAATATAATTCGCATAGCTCTCATAAACTATAAGTCCAAGACTTCTAAGAGATTTAGTTAAATATAACCGTTCTTTTAATGTATCAGCTACTGTTTTTTTTAAGTACCCTTTATCCTTTAATACTTCTACACCACAAAGCTGAGCTGGTGTAGAAACACACCAAGGTTGACCTGCATTAAAAATCCTTTTTAATGTATCCTCACTCGAACAAAGACAATAACCCAATCTAAGACCTGCCATAGCAAAAATTTTAGTAAATGCTTTTAAAATTATTAAATTATCAAAATTGCGAAGTTGGTCTTTTAATGAAAATTTATTGGGATTTTCCAAAAATGAATTAAAGCATTCATCTATAACCAAAATGCAATTAATTTGTGAACATTTTTGAGCTATTTTTATTAATAAGTCTTTGTCTACAAGTTTGCCTGTTGGATTATTCGGGTTACAAATAAATAAAATATCAATCTCATCAATTGAACTGAGAATATTTTCATCTAAAATAAAATCAGATTCACTTTTAAGATAATAATAATCAATTTTACAATCAACGTTTTTAAGGGATAATTCATATTCAGAAAATGTAGGAGCTAGTAATAGCGCTCTTTTAGGCCTAAGTGCATAAGATATACGATATATAATATCAGCTGCTCCATTTCCGCATAGGATATTTTTTTCTGTCACACCTTCAAATTCGCTAATTGATTTTTTGAGTTGGTAACAATTAGTATCTGGATAGGCAAAATATCCACTTATAGAATTTTTCAAAACCTTTACTGCCATTTTAGGCAAACCCTTCGGGTTAACATTAGACGAAAAATCTAAAATTTTCTCCCCAAATTCACCACTAACCGAATAAATATCTCCACCATGCTTGCTTATATCCATATAAAACCTCTAACTAAACTGAAAATTATGGCTCCTAATATAGCTGTTACATACATTAGTTTATTTGCTGATTTTATATCTTCTGTGATGATTTCTTTATTGCTATCTCCAATAGTTTGTTTTTTTGCTAGTTTACCAAAATAATATGCATCACCAGCTAACTGTATATTTAATGCGCCGGCACATACTGATTCTGTTTGTGCAGAATTTGGACTTTTGTGTTTTTTTCTGTCACGAAGATATATTTTGATCGCATTCTTTGTGTCAAGTCGAATAAGAAAAGATCCCATTAACATCAATAATGCAGCTATTCTCGCCGGAATAAAATTAAGCACATCATCTAGCCTTGCTGCAAATTTGCCAAAATATAAGTAATTTTCATTCTTGTAACCAATCATTGAATCTAATGTGTTCACAGCTTTATATAAAAATCCAAGTGGAGCACCACCAATAGCTATAAATATAAGTGGCGCAATAACACCATCAGTTGTATTTTCTGCAATAGTTTCTACTGTTGCTTTTGTTATATCAGTATTATCGAGGCTTTCTGTATCTCTACCCACTATATAAGATAAATATTTTTTGGCATTTTTTAAATCTTCTTGCTTCAAAAACTTATATACCTTCATACTTTCTACTTTTAATGATTTTGTAGCAATTATTTGGAAGCAAAAGTATATTTCTATTGTAAAATATAAATAGATATTAATATTTTTAGCAACCTCTAATATGGCAAAAGGAGTAATAAAGCAAAAGATAATAACGAATAAACTTAATACAACTCCCCCCAAAAACTCATTTATGATTAATTTTCTGATTATTTTTTCACCTTTTGATATCATATTACCTATAAAACTAATTGGATGTGGCAACCAATTAGGGTCTCCAAAAACCATATCTATTATGAAGGCACATATTATTATTATAGAAATTCTCAAAACTTTAACCCATACTCTCTATTTTTTATAAATTATTATTAATATCAAAGTCTACTTTATATCATTCTCACTTTTTTGTACATATAATTATAAAATCTTTTATGAAATACCCGAATTAATATATTAAATAAATTGTGGTGCTTTAAAAATTGTCCACTCAAAAATTAAATTTGTATGCATACGACTTTATCATTGTTGACTATACAAAAGTCGAACTAATCCAACTTACCTAATTAATTTCAAACCCTTCTTCTTTGAATACTTTTATACAACAATCCACAACTTCTGTGTCATATAAAATATCTTTGTTTTTCATTAGTTCTTCAAAACTTTCATCAATACTTAATGCAGCCCTATAGGGCCTATGAGATACCATAGCTTCAATAGCATCAGCAACTGCAATAATTTTTGCTTCCAGTAGAAGCTTATCACCAGTTAAGCCCTTTGGATAACCTGAACCATTAATTCTCTCATGATGTTGTAATACAATTTCTTTTACCAACCACGGAAACTCTATATCTTTTAAAATATCGTATCCTGCTTGACTGTGAACTTTAATTAGGGAAAATTCAAGTTCTGATAATTTACCTGGCTTATTAAGTATTTCACTAGGTACAACAACTTTTCCAATGTCATGAAGCAAACTAGCCATAGAAATTCCTTGTATTTGAAATTCCGACAATCCCATTTCTTCAGCGATTTTTACTGCTATATTAGCCACTCTTTTCTGATGTCCAGAGGTATAAGGGTCTCGTATTTCTAATGAAGTAGACAAGGCGTCCACAGTTTGGTTAAGCATAGCTAATATCTTATTTTTACGATGTATTGAGTTGCCAAAGATGTTTGCTATAAGTTTTAACATATTACTAGTATCCTCTGTCCAATTTTTTTCATTTTTAACAGAGTCAAATCCCATATAACCAATCAAAATATTTTCAAAAATCACAGGAATAACCAATACTGATTTAATAGACTGGGCCTGTAGAATCTCCTTTTCATTATGAGCCTCAGCAGGCATCTCGGAAACTCTCGGTATTATTATTGTTTCAAAATTTCTTAGTTTACTCATCCACCAAGGGCAACTTTCTGAGGGAATATTTTGAAGATTAGTTTTTTCAGGTTGTATTCCTTCATTACACCATTCATGAGTATTACTCATCAAAGACCCTTCTTCTGAGAAAAAGAAAACATAACTACGGTCGGCTTTGTCAAATTTACCTATTTGCTTTAAAGTTAAATTAATTAAATTATCAATATCTTCAAATATAACATTAGCAAAATTAACAGATATATCTAGAAGCAGCTTTTGAGATTCATACTTATATTTTAATTCTTTTTCTATTACTTTTTGTTTTGTTATATCATTAGAAATTCCAATAATTCGATAAACCTGACCATCTTGATTTTTAACAGGTATTAATATAGTCGAGAAATATTTAACTCCAGTTAAAAAATTTAAGGTTTCTTCATAATTTAATACACTTCTTGATTCTATACAATTCCAGTACTTTCCACTTACTAATGCTGCAACTTCAGGAGATAAAACATCATTTATACACTTTCCATAAATTTCGGAATTTTTTAGTCCTACAGACTTTTCTTCTGCAGGGTTAAAACCTTTATAATATAATTGTCCATCATTGCCTTTCTCTACAATAAAGATACAATCTGTCGTATTTTCAAAAACCTCTCGAAATCTTAATTCACTTTCTTCTAAAGACATGTATGCATTTCTTCTATCAGTTATGTCTTCAATCATACATAAGTGTCTAAATGATTTATAATTTTCATTAATTATTGGAACAATTTTCATATTAATCCAAACTATAGAATTGTCAGGTCGGATATATCTTTTTTGCATAGTTAAGCTATTTATCTCACCTGTATTCATTTTTTTCATATTCTCAAGATCTTCTTGAATATCATCTGGATGTGTTATGCTAATCCAGTCAATATTAGAACATTCTTCCTTGGACATTTTAAGAATATCTGCATATTTTTGATTTACTTCGATTGTTTTTCTACTTAACGAATCATTTAAAGAAATGCCAAAAGGTGATTTTTCAAATATAGTTCTATAAAATTCTTCACTTTCCTTAATCTTTTCCTCAGACATTTTTAACTCGGTTATATCCTGTATTACAAATATAAAACTTGTATCTTCATCTAATTCCTCTGTTTCAACATCTCCTATTACATGAATTATTCTTTCTTCAGAATCATTTTCTCTTGTTATTTTATATTCTGCCTCATATCCTTGATGCTTCATTATTAGATCATCGATTTTTTCATCCAACATTTGATTATACTCGGCAAGCTGAAAGCTTTTTAAATATTCAATTGAACTACTTTCTATTTTCTTGTTAATACCGTATATTCTTAAGAACTCTTCAGATGCCCAAAATTTGTCTCTTTTAGGATCAAATATTAATATTCCAACTTTTGCAATTTTCTGGGATATAAGCCATCTTTTTTCTAATCTTTTTAATGTATTGCTTTCTTTTTCTAAATCATATGTTCTCTCAGCCACAATTCTTTCAAGGTTAGAATTTTCTATCCTTAATTTTTGATCATAAATCTTATAATCGGTAGTATCTTTTATGATTGAAAATAACAATTCTTTTCCATCTAAATGAATATGTGACGATTTCACCTCAACATCTCTGATTTGTCCATTGGCTATCCTATGTTTGAAATAAAAATAATTTCTTTTCTCTTTTTTTGCAAGTTGCATTTCATTTCTGACTTGCTCTTGTGTAAGTACGTTTATATCTGTTATTTTGTAATTTAACATTTCATTATAACTATATCCATAAAACTTACAGGCAGATAGATTGCAATCTTTGATTTGCGATGTTTCAGGATCAATCAAAAGCATTATTTCTAGATTGTTTTGAAATAAATCCTTATAAAATAGCTCGTTATTTTTAGAAACAATTTCATTGTTTTTTTTCATCGTTTATTACTCCTAATTTATTCATCTCACTCTAATATCTGTAATAAATTAAAAAAAACTACCTTTGGTAACTGGCTGCCATTTTAAAAGCCCTATAGTTTTGCGTCACTATTTTTCAATAGTTTTGCTATTATCAGTATTAGTTAATATACAAATATATTTTATTTATACATAATATTATATTACTCTTAAATTATATTTACAATCATTATACGAAAGTATTTATGTTTAAATTAATTTAAAGTTAATTTAAGGTTAAGCATAAATATCAATATTTTATAGAAATGCTATTTCTACTTAACCATTTAGATAAACTCATTTTTACATTTATATTTCTATGTTTCTTCCACCAAAGTCTTCTACATTTTTCTGAACAAAACCTTCTTGGTCTACCTGTTTCTTTTTGAACTATTAAAAGATAACAATTGGCACACAATTCTGAATTGACCCCAAAAAGTTAGACAAAAATTAATTAAGCAACCATTGTGGAATGAGTTCTGTAATAAACAGGACTCATTCCTTTTAATTTCCGCTTTGTTCTGCGGTTATTGTAGTAATAAATATATTTATGTAGTTCAGATATAAAGTCTTCCATAGAATCGAAATTCCTAATATACAACAACTTAGTCTTTAATATTCCAAAGAAGTTTTCCATAACTGAATTATCTAGACAATTACCTTTACGTGACATACTTTGGATAATTCCATTGGCTTTAAGTTTGCGCTGATAGATTTTCATCTGATAATGCCAGCCTTGGTCGGAATGTAAAATGATATTTTCAGCTTTTTGCAACTTGAGTACTGCCTCATCTAGCATATTCATTACCAAACTCATTTTTGGTCTAGATGACAGAGAATAACTAATAATTTCTCTATTGTAGAGATCGAGAATTGTTGACAGATAAAGCTTTTGGCCATATAAATGAAATTCAGTTACATCAATTACCCATTTCTCATTTGGTGCGGACGCTTCGAAATTTCTGTTCAACAAGTTTGGTGCAACTATTCCTACATGTCCTTTGTATGAACTAAACTTTTTAGCTCTTACCATGCAGTAG
>JAGXHX010000077.1 GCA_024635955.1 Bacillota bacterium | reverse complement strand
GTATAATGCCTATTGATTTTAAAGAATTGAATTGTGATGTATTTTGTTTTACAGGTCACAAACATTTAATGGGACCTACAGGTATTGGAGGCTTTGTAGTAAAGGATAAATTAGCAAAAGAAATTGGTGTTTTAATTGATGGCGGTACAGGTAGTTTTTCAGCTGAAAGTGCTATGCCTAATGTGTTACCAGACAGGTTTGAAGCTGGTACATTAAATACGATTGGAATTGCTGGATTGAATGGCTCATTAAGTTATTTATTGAATCAGGATGTTATTGATATATTTATTAAGGAAAAAGAATTACATGATAAGCTTTATGAAGGTATTAAAGATATACCAGGCATTGAATTTTATGGTGATATGAATGCTTACAAATTACCTGTTATTTCCTTTAATATTAAAGGCTTAGATAGTGGAGAACTTGCTGGAATACTTGATTATCAATATGGGATTATGACTAGAAGTGGGCTTCATTGTTCCCCTCTAGCTCATGAAACTTTTAATAGTTTAGATGGAAGCATTAGGATTTCTATTGGTCATTATACAACGAATGAGGAAATAGATTATGTTATCGAAATATTGAACAAACTAGGTAATTATAAATAAATCCAATATACTTTTTGAATTACTTGAACCTATACGCTCAACACCATTTTCTATAAAAGTAATGGCTTGTTCAAGAGTTCTTATACCTCCAGAAGCTTTTATTTTAGTGTTAGGAGCACCTTGTTTTATTAATTTGATATCATCTATCGATGCTCCTCTTGAACCGAAACCAGTGGACGTTTTAACAAAATCAGCGCCATTTGCTTCGCAGATATTGCTAGCAGTTATAATTTCGGTTGGAGTTAAAAGACTGGTTTCGATTATTACTTTTAGAATATTTTTAGGCATTAATTTTTTTATAGCATTAATTTCATTAGCATATAGTTGCAAATCACCATTTTTTATATGTGGAATAGTTGCAACTAAGTCTATTTCATTAGCGCCATTTTCTAATGCAATATTAGTTTGACAAAGTTTGCTGATTAATCCTGAATAGCCTAATGGGAAATCTATCACAGTAGCCATATTTATATTTTTATTTATAGCTTTGGCAGTACTTAAATACATTAGTGGTATGCAGATAGTTTTAAATTCATATTCTAGATATTCTTGAATTAAAACTTCAAGATTATTTTCCGTCATATTTTGTTTGAGTGAAGTATGATCAAAATATTTTGCTAATTCGTTTGTTTTCATTAGTTTCTCCTGACTTTTTATTTATTATATCATAGGAGACAGAATAGGGGTGTTAAATGTTAGGGACTATAATAAATGTTATAAGTATTGTCATAGGAGGTCTTATAGGCCTTTTATTTCATAAAAAGAGTCCTAGAGTGCTTGGTGAAAGAATTATGGAAGGCTTTGGACTCTTTGTAATTGTTATAGGCATTAAAGGTGCTATTGAAGGTAATAACAGTCTTTTATACATAGTCTCAATTATATTAGGAGCTTTAATTGGAGAATCTCTAAAATTAGAAAAAAAACTCAATGGTTTTACAGGATTATTAGAAAAGAAATTTGTTAAAGATAAAAATGATGGCTTTAAAGAAGGTTTTATAACAACTACAATATTATTTTGTGTAGGAGCAATGGCAATAATAGGTCCAATGAATGCAGTTCTAAAAGGGAATTATGAAATACTAATGATAAAATCAACACTTGATGGAGTAACTGCATTTATTTTCGCATCTGCTTATGGTTTTTCGGTTTTATTATCAGCTGTTAGCGTTTTAGTATATCAAGGACTTGTTTCGCTATTAGCTTTTCTTTTAAAAGATTTCTTATCTACAGAAACTATAAATAATTTTTCTGTAGTAGGAAGTTTACTTGTTGCTGGTATCGGTTTTAATTTATTGAAATTGTCTTCTAAGAAAATTAATGTAGTCAACTTATTACCTGCAATTTTCATACCAATACTATATGAACCGTTGAAAATAGCAATAGAATTTATAAAGGGAATAATTTAATGTATGTTGAAGTTGTAACCTCCATAGAAACCAGAAAATTGAATAAGTTATTCACCTATGAACTGCCTGAGGAACTTGAACAAAAAATCTCAATTGGCCAGAATGTAACTGTTCCTTTTGGTAAAAGTAATAAAGAAATATCAGCTATAATAATAAAAATACTACCTAGTGATTATTTCCCAACCATGGAACTAAAAAAAATAATTAGATTTAACCCTGATAAAACTAGTTTAGATAAAAATTTATTAAAATTGGCCAGCTTTATAAGAGATAAATATTTTTTGCCATTTTCATCAGTATTAAAGTTGATGACCATAAAAAATATTATAGTTAAAGATGATTATAGTAATAAAATCATCTTTATTACTGAAAAAGGATTAGCTATCATTAATGGAATAAGGAAATCAAAGAAAAAAGAAATACTAGAAACTTTAAAAGTTGAAGGTAATATTTTATTTTCAGAATTAATTATAAGAGGTTACAAAAAACCTCTTATTGTAGAAATGATTAATGCAGATATTTTGAATTTCGAAAATAAGTTATTAGTCTCTAATAATGTTAATTTAAGTATAAAACAAAAAGATATTTATAATAAAATAGAAAATCAGATGCAAAAAGAAGATTCAATAAATGAATCGTCTGTATTTTTATTGTTTGGAGCAACTGGTAGTGGTAAAACAGAAATATATTTTAAAGCAATTCAGAATTCTTTGAAAAATAACAAACAAGTTATTGTTCTATTGCCAGAAATTAATTTAACTGAACAAATGATTGGTAGATTTGAATCTACATTTCCCGATAATGTAGTGAAGTGGCACAGTCAAATAACTACTATTCAAAAAATGAAAGCATGGAAAGAATTAGTAAATAGAGAAAAGAATATTATTATTGGTCCTAGATCAGCAATATTTACTAAGATGAGTAACGTAGGATTGATAATAGTAGATGAGGAACATGATAGTAGTTATTATCAGCAGAATTATCCTAACTATAACGGAAGAGATGTTGCAATTATGCGTGGGAAAATAGATGGTGCGACAATAATTTTAGGTTCCGCCACACCTTCAGTAGAAAGTATGGAAAAGGTTAACGAAGGAGAATATGAATTACTGAGATTAGAAGAAAAGTATTATGGACAAGATAACCCTATTGTTAATATTGTTGATATGAGTGATGAACTACATAAAGGGAATTCAACTATTATAAGTGAAGCTCTTGATATTACCATCAAAAAGAAAATTAATCAAGGTGAACAAATTTTGATTTTTATAAATAGAAGAGGTTATTATAATTTCTTGATGTGTCGAGATTGTGGGAATGTTATTAAATGCGAAAATTGTGATATTCCACTAACATACCACGAAAAAGAAAAAAAATTGATTTGTCATTATTGTGACAATAAAATTGACAAGCAAGATAATTGTCCTAATTGTGGCAGCAAAAGAATTAGAGGAATTGGTTTAGGAACAGAACAAGCTTTAGATATAATAAAAAAAAAATATCCTAACTTAAATGTAGAACGTTTAGATAGTGATATTAAAGGTGGAAATACTAAGAAAAAAACAATAATACAGGATTATAAAGATAAGAAAATTGACATACTTGTAGGGACGCAAATCATAGCTAAAGGGATAGATTTCCCTAATGTAGGCTTGATTGGTATACTATTAGGGGATATGTCACTTAATTTTCCTGATTATAGAGCAAGGGAATGGACCTTTCAAATTTTAATGCAAGTTATTGGTAGAACAAGCAGAAGAGATAAAAAAGGAGAAGTTATATTACAAACTTATCATCCCTCTGATATAATATATAGTGATATTAAAAACTTTGATTATCAAAATTTTTATAATCATGAATTAAAATTCAGGAAAAGACATAATTATCCTCCTTTCGGTGAAATTGTTAAATTACAGTTTCAGGGAACTAATAGAGATGATTTGATTGAATTAGTATGGAATAGTTATAATACTCTTAAAATAAAATTCCAAATTGATGAAATATTCCAACCTAAGCCAAATAGAATTGAAAAATTCAATGGAAATTGGAGATGGCAGATAATTATTAAATTCAATAGAAATAAATTAACGGAGAAGGAACAATATCTAAAAGAGTTCATGGATAATTTTTATATAAATAACAATAATAAAGAAATGGTCTATATTGAAAGAAATCCCTATGGACTAATATAGGAGGAAAAATGGCGGTATATCAAATAGTAACAATTGGAGATGAAATTTTAAGAGAAAAAGCAAAAGTGGTAACAAAATTTGATGATAGAATAATCAAACTTTTAAATAATATGATGGAAACATTAAAAATGGAAGATGGAGTTGGATTAGCAGCTCCTCAAATTGGAGTATCAAAAAGAGTTATTATTGCTTTTAAAGAAGACGAAGATAAAATTATAGAAGTTATAAATCCGGAAATCATCAGTTCTCTAGGAGAAGAATGTGGAGAAGAAGGTTGTTTAAGTGTTCCGGGTAAAGTGGGACTTGTTAAAAGAGCAAAAGATATAGTTGTATCAGGTCAAAATGCCAAAGGTGAATCAATAGAATATAATGCTTCAGGAATGTTTGCAAGAATAATTCAACATGAGATTGATCATTTAAATGGGATCCTATTTGTTGATAAAATAGAAAAGGTTGAGAAATTTTGATGAATATCGTTTTTTTTGGAACAAGTGAATTTGCTATTGATAGTTTAACCTTTCTAAATGAAAGTAAACATGAAATATTATGCGTAGTAACTCAACCTGATTCAAGAAGAGATAGAGGACATAAATTACATGTTTCACCAGTAAAGAAAAAAGCTCTAGAATTGGGACTAAATATATATCAAACTGAAAATATTAATGATGAAAAGTCAGTAAAGTTTTTAAAAAGTTTGAATGCTGATATTTTTGTTGTCATTTCATTTGGTGCTTTACTAAAAATGAATATTCTTGAATTAAGTAAATTTAAAGCTATTAATGTACACCCTTCAATATTGCCCTATTATAGAGGAGCAGCACCAATACAAAGAGCAATAATGAATGGTGATGTACATACTGGTGTTACTATAATGGAAATGAAAGAAAAACTTGATGCAGGAGATATAATCTTACAAAAAAAAATTGATATTGAAAGCAACTGGAATTATGGGATTTTAAGTAATGTTTTATCTCGAGAAGGTGCACATTTATTAATGAAAGCCATAGATTTGCTTGAAATAGGTATTATTGATAGAATTGTGCAAAACGAAGCAATAAAGACTTATGCAAAAAAAATTGATAATCAAGAAAAATATCTAAACTTAAATTTTGATTCGAAAAAAATTGTGAATATTATAAGAGGACTAACACCAAAGATAACACCACTTCTTATTTTTAATAATCATTATTTGGGAATTATTGAAGCCAAAGCCGGCAATGATTTATATGAATCAGCTAAAGTTGGAGAAATTGTTAATATTGATAAAAAACAAGGAATTTTAGTTAAATGTGGAAATGGGACAATATGGATTAATAAATTAAAACCAGAAGGTAAAAAGTCAATGAGTTTCATAGATTTTATCAATGGTAATAAAATAAAAATTGGAGATATTTTGAAAAATAAAGAGGAGATATAAATGGATTTATTATATTTATTTTCAGGTGGGAATGTATATATAACTATAATTATGGTCATAACAATACTGTTTTCATTTTATGCGCAGTTTAAAGTTAAAAAAACTTTTAATAATTATAAAAGCATACCAAATTCAAAAAACATAACAGGAAAAATGTTAGCAGAAGATTTAAAAACAAAATTTCAAATGACCTATCTAGGTATTGAAAAAGTCAGTGGGTATCTTAGTGATCATTATAATCCTAAGAGTAAATCATTGGGCTTAAGCGATGAAGTTTCCAATATGAGCACAGTTGCATCTTTGGCTATCGTAGCTCATGAAATGGGTCATGCTAGACAGGATGCGGAAAACATGTTGTTTTTAAAATTAAGAAACAATGTTTTTCCGATAACTAATATAGCTTCAAATATGGCTATACCAATTTTTATTTTTGGATTAATATTTAACTCCAATAATTTAATGAATATTGGAATTGTTCTATTTGCTTTAGTTAGCTTATTTTATTTAATAACATTACCTATTGAATTAAATGCATCACAGAGAGGGATGAATATGTTGAAAGAAGGACAATATTTAAATGAAGGAGAATTAAAAGGTGCCAGAGCTGTATTATCTGCAGCTGCGCTAACATATATTGCAGCGCTTGCATCTTCAATTGCCACTTTATTAAGATTAATATTTTTGAGGTCAAGAAATGATTAATTTTTTCAAGTTATCTAAAGAAGACGTCATAAAAAAAATAACCGCAGCAGGATTTCCAGCATTTAGAGGTAAGCAATTAATAGATTGGATTTATAATAAGAATGTTTTTGAAGTAGAGTCTATGACTAATTTAGATAAATCATTTAAAGAATACCTTGATAATAATATTAAGTTTGTGACTTTGGAGACTATTAAACTAAATGAAGATGAAAAAGGTGATACAATTAAGTTTTTATTATTACTGGGAGATAGAAATACAGTAGAAATGGTTATAATGCGTTATAAAGATAAGGACTCTAGTAAAAATAGAAACACTTTATGCTTATCAAGTCAAGTTGGATGTAAAGTGAAATGTCCATTTTGTGCAACAGGAACATCAGGATTAGTTAGAAATCTTAAAGCTGAAGAAATAGTACAACAAGTATCTATTGCTAATGCTTATTTGAAACAATTTGATGCGAAAATTAATAATATCGTATTTATGGGCATGGGAGAACCATTCTATAATATAGATGAAGTACTTCATGCAGCTTTACTAATTAAAGAAAATTATGAAATAAGCAATAGAAAAATAACCATCTCAACTAGTGGTATAGTTGATGGAATAAAGGAATTAGCTAATAAAGATTTAAAATATGTATTAGCAATATCATTGCATGCTCCAACAGATCGAATAAGAGATTATTTAGTTCCTGTAAACAAAAAATATCCATTAAATGAACTTATTAAGGCATGTAGATATTATCAACTCAAAACAAAAAAAAGAATAACTTTTGAATATATTATGATTGATAGTATGAATATTTGGCCTGATGATGCTAGACAACTTGCTAATCTTCTAAAAGGTATAGATTGCCACATTAATGGAATACCAGTAAACAGTGTTTCAGGCAGTGAATTTAAAAGACCGAAGAAAAAGGATATTTATTCATTTAAAAAATTATGTGAAGAGTATGGCTTATCTTTTTCTATAAGAGAAGAAAAGGGTACTGACATTGATGGAGCATGTGGTCAACTTAGGAATAAAGAAAGGAAATAATATGCGAGCGATAGCAGTTAGCGAACAAGGCAAAGTTAGAACGAATAATGAAGATTCCATTTATATTAATGAGCAATCTGGATTTTTTGCAATTGCCGATGGTATGGGAGGTCATGAAGCCGGAGAAATAGCAAGCAACATGGCTATTGAAAAAATTAGAATTGAATTAGAGGATTTAGAAAATATTCAAGTATCTACTATTGAATCAGCTTTTAATGCTACTAATAAAATGATTTATGTCAACAGTAGTTATAAAGATCAAAAAACCAATATGGGGACAACACTTTCAATTTTGAAAATTATTGATGATAGAGGTTATATTGGACATATTGGAGATAGTCGAATTTATTTGATCAGAAATCAAGAAATTATTAAATTAACTGAAGATCATACATATGTTGAAAGATTATATCAAGATGGCATTATTACCTATGATGAATATTTAAATCATCCTAAAAAAAATATATTACTTAAAGCTTTGGGTAGCGATAAACCTGCGGATCCACAAGTTTTGGAATTTCAAATTTTACCTGGTGATATTATATTTTTATGCACAGATGGTGTTCATTATTATATAAAAAACGAAGAATTAATTTATTTATTATTAAAAAAAACTGGTAAAAAACTTATAAAAGACTTATCAGATATGATTGAGGATAGAGGAGCTAATGATAATTATTCCTTTATTGTGATTGATAAGTTTTAGGAGGATAGAATGAGTATGATTGGGAAAATTTTTGCAGAGCGTTATAAACTTATTAAAATTTTAGGTACTGGTGGTATGGCAGATGTTTATTTAGGCGAAGATATTATGCTAGATAAATTAATCGCAATTAAAATATTAAAAAAAGAATTAATAAATAATAGAGAGAGTGTTAGATATTTTAAAAATGAAGCGGAAGTAATCTCTCATCTTTCTCATCCTAATATCGTAGAAGTTTATGATGTTGGCATGTCAGATGGGAATCCATATATTGTAATGGAATATGTAGAAGGCAAGACATTAAAGGAAATAATTAGAGAAAAAGCTCCTTTGTCACCTACATTTTCTATTTATGTGATGGAAGGTGTTTTATCTGCGTTAATACACTCTCATAAAAAAGGTGTTATTCATAGAGATATTAAACCACATAATATTATGATTAATAAAAATGGTGAAGTGAAGGTAATGGATTTCGGGATTGCTAGGATAACTGATCAAGGAACAACTATGACAATAAGTAATGATATAGTTGGGTCAGTTCATTATCTTTCACCAGAACAAGCATCTGGAGCAGCAATAACCGAGCTTTCAGATGTTTATTCCAGTGGAATTGTATTTTATGAAATGCTAACTGGTAGATTGCCATATGAAGGACAAAACCCAGTTTCTGTTGCGGTTAACCATATTCAAGGTGGATTAATTCCACCTAAGGACATAATAGAAGATATACCACAAGAAGTAGAAAATATTGTCTTGAAAGCTACTATGCGAGATCCGAAAAAAAGATTCAAATCAGCTTTAGACATGAATATATATATTGAAAAAGCAAGACTGTTGATAGAAGAAGGTAAAATAAATCAAGTTAAAAGAATAACCCTTGAAGAAGTGAATACAGATTTTGATAAGAATAACCTAGGTTCAAATAATAAAAAAAATAAAAAGAAAGATTTGAAAAAAATTGCGATAATATCTTTAGCTGTTTTTGTTATTTTAGCAGTTATACTAGGATTAGCATCTATTTTAACAGGAGGCGCTAAGAAAGTAGTGCCTGACGTTGTTGGAATGACTGAAGAAGAAGCTGTTAATAGATTGAAAGAAAGTGGTTTTCAATATTCTATTGAAGGTGTTTATTCTGATGCTATAGAACAAGGGAAAGTTGTAGAACAAACACCTGAAGGAAATACATTATCATCAGTTTCTGATGTAGTTCAAATAAAAGTTAGCCAAGGCCAAGATGAAATTCCTGTTCCAAATGTAGTTGGATCGAGTGAAAAAGAAGCTAATAACGTTTTAAAAGCTGAAGGATTCGAAGTTGGTGTTGTTAATGAATATAATTCTGATGTTCCAGTAGGTGATGTTATCAGACAAGATCCTAGTGCAGGTGAAAAATTACTGCCTGGTGAGAAAGTAATTATAGTAGTTAGCGATGGTGTGGAGTTAGTACAAATTAAAATGCCTAATTTGATAGGCAAAACTCTTTCTTCAGCAGAATTGACTTTAAATAATTCTAAATTAATATTAGGATCAGTTACTAATGAAGAGAATTCAGATTATTTACCTGGACAAGTTATAAAACAATCAGTAAAGTCTGGGAATAATATTATGCAAGGTAGCACAGTTGATTTAATTATAGCCAAGGAAGCAACCTCTAAAGTTAAAACTATAGACGTGACTAGAGCCGATGGAACAAATCCAGCTACATATAGTATTTTGATTTCTGATAGTAAAGGAAGTAGGATAGAAACAGTATCATTTGCAGCAGGTGTATTAACAACAAAAAAATCAATAACATATTATGGAGTTGGAACAGCTACAATTAAAGATCAAAATGGCAATATTGTTGATGCAATAGGACTGGAGTAAATAGTGAAAGGTAGAATTATCAGAGGAGACAGTGGTTTCTATTATGTATATGCTAATGGTATTTTATATGAATGTAAGTTAAGAGGGAAATTAAAATTAACACATAAAAAGGCTTATCCAGGTGATATTGTAGAGATTATTGTGGACGAAAATTTAAAAGGTAGTATAGAATCCATTCAAGTAAGAAAAAATCTATTGCCAAGACCTGCAATAGCTAATAGTGATCAATTGTTAATAGTTATGAGTTTATCTTTCCCTATAATAGATTTTAATGTTCTTGATAGATTATTAGTATTATCGCAATGGCATAAAATTAAACCGATGATAGTTTTAAATAAAAAAGATGAGGACAAGAAAGATTTAGGAAAAAAGATTAAAGAAATTTACCCATTTTTAGTTATTGAAGTTTCAGCATCCACTGGTTATGGTCTAGATATTTTAAAAAAACAACTTGAAGATAAATTGAGTGTATTGGCAGGTCCATCTGGTGTAGGAAAGTCGAGTATATTGAACGTTTTAGATGGAAAATTAATAAGAGCAACAGGCGTACTAGGTGACAAGTTGAAAAGAGGTCGGCATACAACTAGAACAAGCGAGTTTTATGAAGTTAATGGAGGATTGATTGCGGATACTCCTGGATTTAGCAGGTTAGACTTGCCGTTAGATATGAAAATGGAAGATTTGACTGAGTATTATCCCGAATTTTATAAATATACACAAGATTGTTTTTATAATGGTTGTATGCATTATAAAGAGAAAAAGTGTGGAGTTAAAAATGCTCTTGCAGAAGGTGAAATTGATCAAGAAAGATATGATAGATATATATATATGTTAGAAGAAATTAAAGAAAATAAAGAAAGAAGGTATAAGTAATGATTGCGCCATCACTATTATCAGCAGATTTTGCTAATTTACAAAAAGATATTGATATAATTGAAGAAGCAGGTGCCAACTGGTTGCATTTAGATATAATGGATGGTCATTTTGTACCTAATATATCTTATGGACCAGGTCTGATTTCTAAAATCAGACCTAATACAAAGCTTTTTTTTGATTGCCATTTAATGATCGAAAAACCTGAACTTTATCTAGAAGATTTTAAAAATGCAGGTGTGGATTTAGTTAGCGTTCATGTAGAGACTTGTCCTCATTTAGATAGAGTTGTTTCAAGCATCAAAGAATTAGATATGATGGCAGGTGTTGCAATTAATCCTAGCACCTCTTTAACTTCTATAGAATGGATTTTAGATAAAGTTAATTTAGTATTGATAATGTCAGTTAATCCAGGATTTGGAGGACAAAAATTTATTCATTCCATGGTTCATAAGATAATGGAATTAAAAAAAATGATTATTAATTATAATGTGGATGTACTTATTGAAGTTGATGGTGGAATAACAAAAGATAATGCTAAAATGATTAAAGATGCTGGAGCTGATATATTAGTAGCAGGATCTTCAGTCTTTGGACAAGAAAACATAAAAAAAGCATTTTTAGATTTAGAAATAGAAGCAAAATAATTGCATATAGAATAATATTATGCTAAAATCAAAAAGTAATTAAATATTTCTTCGGGGAAAGGTGAAATTCCATACCGGCGGTAAAGCCCGCGAGCGAAAGCTGATCTAGTTTAATTCTAGAGCCGACAGTAAAGTCTGGATGAAAGAAGATGCTTATGGGCAAGTTTAACCTCAAGAAATTTTCTTGAGGTATTTTTTTAGGAGGAAAACAAATGAAAAATAAAAATCTTAGAATAATGTTATATTTAACTATCTTATCAGTTATTAGTTTTTTATTAATGTATATAATGGAAGTACCAATTCTATCTTTGGTTGGTATGCCTGGCTTTGAATTTCTAAAATATGACTTAAGTGAAGTTGTTGCTATTGTCGCTGGTTTTATATTTGGTCCTGTAGCTGGTATGATAGTAGTTGCTTTAAAATCAATACTTTTTTTCTTTTCTGGAAAGAATACAACAGGATGGGTTGGACTGGCTGCAAGTTTAATTGCTGGTTTATCTTTAGTTAGTGGAGCTACTTTACTCTATAAAATTAAGCAATCAAAGTTGAATTTAATTTTAGGCGTAATTATTGGTTCTATTTCAATAACCATTTTTATGTTGTTATTTAATTATTTTATATTTCTACCTCTTTATGGAATAGAAGCAAATTCTTTTTGGATAACAGGATTGGCTATATTTAATATATTAAAAGGCTTATTATCTGGAATATTATCTGTAGTTTTATATCGTATACTGAAAAAAAGAGTAGAAACTTTCTTAAATAAGTAGTTTAATAAAAAAACCACCATAATAGGTGGTTTTTTTATTTACATATTTATTGTATAATATTAAAGTAATATGATGTTAGGAGTATTTATGAGTTTTATATATTTAATCAGGCATGGTGAGACCAGCTGGAATCTAGAAGAAAGATTTCAAGGCACAACAAATACCGATTTAACCAAGACAGGTTTAAAACAAGGACAACTTTTAGCAAAAAGCCTTGGAAAAACTATTTTTGAAAATATATACACAAGCCCTTTGAACAGAGCTAAAATTACAGCAGGATTTATAGGTAAGATAACCAACTGTGAAATTAAAGAAGATCTAGATTTTAAAGAAATTAATTTTGGAGATTGGGAAGGCCTAACAACATCGGAAATTAGAGGTAAATATCCATGGCTAGATAAGTGGTTTGTCAATCCTGGTCTATATGACATACCAAATAGTGACAGCCTTGAAATAGAGAAAGACAGACTGAAAGAAAGACTCATTAAGATAGCAATTGAAAGTAAAGGTCATAATACTGCAATTGTAAGTCATGCAGGCATAATAAGACTAAGTTTACTTGCCGCTTTAGATTTACCTTTATCTTATTATTGGCGTTTTGTTCTTGGTAATACTTCAATTAGTATACTGGAATATTACAACGGTATTTTCCTTCTTAAGTCTTTAAATGATACATCTCACTTGTTAAATAAATAGTATTATGTTAAAATAGGAGTGTTTATAATTATTAAAATTATTGCAGGTAAAAATAGGGGTAATATTCTTAAAACAAAAGAAGGAATTACAACTAGACCAACGTTAAATAGAATACGAGAAAATCTTTTTAATATTATCAGAGATAAGGTGCCAGGAGCAAATATACTGGACTTATTTGCAGGTAGTGGTGCTATTGGGATTGAGGCTCTTTCAAGAAGTGCAAAAAGTGTTACTTTTATAGAAATAGACAAGGAAGCTTTTAGTATATTAAAAGATAATATAAGAAAAACAGATAATATATCAAGTAGTAAAGCTGTAAATAAAGACTTTAGAGGATTTCTAAGGAATTGTGGAGAAATTTTTGATATAATATATATTGACCCTCCATATAATATCAATGCCTATGAGGAGGCATTAGACTTAATTGAAAGTAAAAAATTATTAAATGAATCTGGAATTATTATTATAGAAGCAAAAAAAGATGCAAAACTACCATTAGAAACTCATGATTTTAAATGTTACAGAGATGTGATATATGGAAATACAATAATTAAATTCTACAATAAAAAACAGGAGGATTAACTATGAATACTTTAAAGCTCATTGATGCATTGGAAGAGATGCTAGAATCATCTCATAAAGTACCGTTAACCAGTAATATTATGGTTAAAGGTGATGAGTTGTTGGATTTAATCAATGAAATCAGAGATTCATTTCAAGAAGAAGTGAAAAAAGCACGTCAAATTGTCAGAGAAAGAGAGCAGATGATCGAAAGTGCAAAAAGAGAAGCCGATATGATTATTAAAGGTGTTGAGGCCAATATAGAAAATATGATTAGTGAAACTGCGGTCAAAAGAAAAGCCGATCAAAGATCAGCTGAAGTAGAAGATGAAGCTCATAAAAAAGCAAATCAACTTGCAGTACAAAGTGAAAATTATTCTGAAGAAATATTAAATACCTTAGATAACTATATTAATAAATGTTCAGTTAACATTAAAGAAGCAAAAAGACAATTAACTGCAGTAAAAACAAAGAAAAATTTATAGCTTAGAAGGAGCGTCTTATGAAAGTATTAGTCCTCAACTCAGGGAGTTCATCCATTAAATATCAACTATTAGGAATGGAGAATGAGAATTGTATCGCCAAGGGATTAGTTGATAAAATCGGATTTGATGAAAGCAATATAAGTTATAAAAACCAAGCTGGTTATAAAAACAAATATACAGCCGTAGTTAAAGATCATCTCTCAGGCATTAAAGTGATTTTAGACATACTAATGGATAAGGAAAATGGAGTAATAAACTCAATTGAGGATATTGCAGCTGTTGGACATAGAATGGCTCATGGTGCAAGGTACTTTAAAGATTCTGTTCTAGTTACTGAAGATGTAAAGGAAAAGATTGTTAAAGCATGTGAAATAGCACCTTTACATAATCCTCCACAATATAAAGGAATACTAGCAATCGAAAAAGTTATGCCTGGGATTCCTAATGTAGTTTGTTTCGATACTGAATTTCATAAAGGGATACCTGATTATATATCAACATATGGCTTACCATATGAATGGCTAGAAAAATACGATATAAGAAAATATGGCTTTCACGGACTATCATATAAATATGTAACTAGAAGAGTTGGTGAAATGTTTAATATTGATTGGAAAAAATTGAAAATCATAGCTTGTCATCTTGGTAATGGTGCTAGCGTAGCAGCAGTTAAACATGGAGAGACAGTTGACACCACAATGGGTTTCACACCTTTGCAAGGATTGATTATGGGAACTAGATGTGGTGATATTGATCCTGCTATTGTACCGTATATCATGAAAAGAGAAGGTTATGATGTTGATGAAATATCAGATGTGCTAAATAAGAAAAGTGGTGTACTTGGAGTTTCAGGTATATCAAGTGATTTTAGAGATTTAGAAGAAGCTGCATCTAAGGGTGATGAAAGATCTAGACTAGCACTAGAAATGTTTATTTATAGAGTAAAATTTTATATTGGTGCATATAACGCTGTCTTAAATGGAATAGATGTACTCATATTTACTGGTGGAATTGGTGAAAATTCAACAAGGATGAGACAAGCAATTTGTCAAAACTTAGGAGACTTGGGAATTATTATCGATTTAGAAAAAAATGATTTTAAAGGTAAAGAAAGAGTTATTTCACCTTTAAACAACAAAGTTAAAGTAGTAGTTATTCCTACTAACGAGGAACTCATGATAGCTAGAGACGTGAAAAGAATAATAAGTTAATAAAAATATCTTGAAAAATAGCTGAAATAAGATATAATATTATAGTGGGTAAATAAATATACCCTATTAATTAACCAGATTAAATTTATTTTCGAATAATTATATAAAAGAAGATAAATAGTCAGAGAGGAGGAAAGAAGATGGGAGTACCTAAAAGAAGGCAGGGGAATTCAAGAACTAACATGAGAAGATCTGCTTGGAGTAAAATGGAACCACCAACAATAACTGAGTGTCCACAGTGTCACGAGTTAAAACAGCCCCATAGAGCTTGTCCAACTTGTGGCTATTACAAAGGAAAAGCTGCAATTACTATAAAGGAAAATAAATAACTTAGAGCTGGTTTAACCAGCTCTTTTATTTTTATGGTGGGGTAAATACAACAGCATGTAATTTGAAATAATTACAAGTAAAATTGTTATAGAGAGCTAACTCAGAGCAGATTAGTTTGTTTTAAGATGCAATAATCAAGAATACTACTCAATAACATTGATTATTTCTGTTCTGATAATTATAACAGCTTGTGTGGTTGTTTTAACACTTTTTGGTAAAGCACTATGTAAATCCTATGCAATTAGACAAGCAAATAGTATAATATTAGTAGTGGATAAGTTTATATTATATTTAAAAAAGATATTAGGTAGGTAAAAATGTTAGAAAAAATTAATTCCCCAGAGGATTTAAAAAAAATTGAAGAAAAAGATCTTTGGCTATTATGTCAAGAAATCAGAGATCACATAGAAAAAGTAGTGAAGCAAAATGGAGGACATCTTGCTTCAAATTTAGGTGCAGTAGAATTGACTGTAGCACAACATAGAATTTTCGAATCACCAACTGACAGGATAATATTTGATGTTGGACATCAAAGTTATACCCATAAAATTTTAACAGGTAGATATGATTCTTTTTCAACTATCAGACAATTTAAAGGTTTAAGTGGATTTCCAAAAACTTCAGAAAGTCCACATGACGCTTTTAATACTGGTCATAGTAGCACTTCAATATCTGCTGCTTTAGGAATGGCTACAGTAAGGGATCTAAATAATGATAATTATCATATAATAGCTAATATTGGAGATGGAGCCTTAAGTGGAGGTATGGCATTAGAGGCTTTAAATCAACTAGGGGTTACTGAAAAAGGTATTATTATTGTTTTAAATGACAATGAGATGTCAATATCAGAACCAGTGGGTGCAATTGCTAAACAACTGACTAAAATAAGTTCTGGTAGTTTATATAGAAATTTAAAATATAAATTAACACAAAAACTGATTGTTACAGCTTTTGGCAGATTCACTAGAAGAGTATTAAGCCGGTTAAAAGGTATAGTTAAGTATATGTTTTCGTCAAAAGGATTATTTTTTGAACATTTCGGATTAACTTATCTTGGACCCTATGATGGACATGACATAATAGGGTTAGAAGAAGGGTTTAAAATTGCTAAGAATATTGAAGGGCCTACTTTAGTTCATGTTATTACAAAAAAAGGCAAAGGAAATTATTTTGCAGAAGATGACCCTGAAAAATATCATGGTGTATCACCAATAGGGAATAGTAAGAAAAAAAGTTTTACTAGCATTTTTGGTGAATATTTAGTCGAACTGGCAAAAACAAATAAAAAAATAACTGCAATAACAGCAGCGATGTGTACTGGTACTGGATTAGAGCTTTTCAGAAAACAAATTAATGAAAGATTTTATGATGTTAGTATTGCTGAACAACATGGTTTGACGTTTGCCGCAGGGCAAGCTATTTCTGGTTATCATCCAGTCATATCGATATATTCAACTTTTATGCAAAGAGGGGTTGATCAGGTTATTCATGATATATGTATGCAAAATCTTCCTGTAACTATGATACTTGATAGAGCAGGTTTGGTAGGTGAAGATGGAGAAACACATCATGGTGTATTCGACATAAGTTTATTTGGTGTAATTCCTAATTTAATATTTATGGAACCAAAAAATGGTACGGAATTAAAACAAATGATGAAATTTGCTATAAATCATAACGGTCCAACAATGATAAGATTTTCTAAAGCCGCAACTTTAGAAGAAGCAGTTACTTATGATTTTGATGAAGAAATTATTGGTGACTTTCAAATACAAGATTTGAATAATGAAAATATAGATAAAAAATATGCTCTTATAGGACTCGGTTCTGAATTCAACATGGCAAAAGATATAATTATTGATTTAAAAAATAAAGGTTATGATATAGATTTGTTCAATCCAAGATTTATATCACCTATATCATCAATAACCTTAATTAGATTAGAAAAATACGAAAAAATATTCACATTAGAAAATCATGTTGTAGTAGGAGGCTTTGGAAGTCTATTGAAAGCAAGATTGTTGAAACCTGAAGTGCATATATTTGGATTGCCCAATTTATTTATCGAACATGGTTCAATAAGTCAATTAAGGGAAGAAGTCGGCTTTACAAAAGAAAATATATGTAACCAAATAGAAAGGATTTTAAGTGAATAAAGAACGAATAGATGTAATGTTAACTACAAATGGATATTTTAATTCCAGACAAAAAGCACAAGCTGAAATTATGGCGGGAAATATTTTAGTAAATAATCAGAAAATTACTAAACCAGGAACAGTTATTGATATTACTAGTCAAATAACTATTTTAAAAAAAGATTTTCCTTATGTAAGTAGAGGTGCTTTAAAATTACTTAAAGCAATTGATGTATATTCAATAAATATAAAGGATCAGATTTGTTTGGATATTGGTGCTTCTACAGGTGGATTTACTGAAATAATGCTGATTAAAGGAGCGCAAAAAGTCTTTGCGGTTGATGTTGGTCATAATCAATTGGATTGGAAATTAAGAAATGATAGTAGAGTAATATCTATGGAAAAAGTAAATGGCAGGTATTTGACGACAAAAGACTTAGATAATACTTTAATGGATATTATTGTAACGGATGTTTCCTTTATATCATTAGAAAAAATATTACCTGCTGCATATGCTTGTTTAAAAAATAATGGTAAAATAATTGCTTTAATAAAACCTCAATTTGAAGCAGGATATGGTGAAGTCAGTAAAAAAGGAGTGGTTACTAATAAAGCCACACATTTAAAAGTAATAAATAAAATTATTGCCTATTCGTTAAATATTGGATTTAGTGTGATAGGAATAGAAAAGTCCCCTATTAAAGGGCCAAAAGGTAATATCGAATTTTTAATTTACTTAATAAAAGAAGAAAAACCTATAATTACAGATAATTTAAATGATAAGTCTATTATGGAGATAATTGAAAAAGAGCAATAAAAAAACAGCTTTTTACGGCTGTTTTTGGCAGGGGAGACAGGAATCGAACCCGCAACCAATGGTTTTGGAGACCACTACTCTACCAGTTGAGCTACTCCCCTAAAT
>JAGXHX010000076.1 GCA_024635955.1 Bacillota bacterium | reverse complement strand
GAGGTGGTAAGACATAAATAGAGAATAAAAAACAACTCCTAATGTAGTGTTACACTACATTAGGAGTTGTTTTTTATTCTTATATCCATGTGCATAACTATTTTTTATTTGGTTGAATACTATCAGTTAAAATCATAATTCCTTCAATAAATCCCCAAATGGCTGAAATCCAAGATAGCATGAAACAACTTAACAAAGTAATTAGTAACTGAGCTATTGCTTTACCAGTATAACCATAAATAAAATTATGAACACCGAAAGCACCAAAAAATATACCCATTAGTCCAGCAAGAATCTTGTTGTTTTGATCATTGTTATTAATTATTATTTTTGGTTGTTGTGGTGTTTGTTGTTGTTGTTGTGTTTCAACCTCTTTAACATCCTCTTTAGTATTTGAAGATTCTTGTAAATCTGGGTTAATTACACCAAGTTCATCTACCTCATCAACAACAGGCTTAACAACTCCTATAACATCATTAGTTTTCTTATCATCCATTTCTTCGACCTCCTATATAATAAAGACATAAATCAAGTATATCTTTATTATATATAATCAATAGAATATTGTAAATATTAACCATTAATATCTCGAAAAACGAAAACTAAGACAAAAACAGAAAAAATCTTAAAGGTGTTCCTTTTTATTAGTAAAAAGAATAATATTATATTAAGAATAAAAATAATATTAATAAAATATATTAATAAAATAATTAATTATTGGAGAATAAAATGAAAACTTACAGAAAAGAATTATGGTTTAACACTAAAAGTAGAAGAGCATTTTTAAATATCACAAGAGAGATTGAAAATTGTTTAAAAGAAAGTAATATAGAAGAAGGAATTTTACTTTGTAATGCAATGCATATCACCTCAAGTATATTTATTAATGATAATGAAACAGGGCTTCTTAATGACTTCGAAATATTTCTAGAAAAACTTGCTCCTGAAAAACCATACGATCAATATCAGCATAATGGATATGAAGACAATGCTGATGCTCACCTTAAAAGAACAATAATGGGAAGAGAAGTAGTGGTAGCTATAACAAAGGGTAAATTAGACTTTGGACCATGGGAACAAATATTCTATGGAGAATTTGATGGTAAAAGAAACAAAAGAGTATTAGTAAAAATCATAGGAGAATAGAAAATGTGTGGACAATATACTGTTTTCACTGAAGAAGACAACCAAGAAATTAAAAATATACTTGAACATTTAAAAAATCACCCCCAAAAAACAAATATGAAAACTGGTGAAATATTCCCAACAAATTTTGCACCATTAATATTAAATGATAGAGAGAATCAATATGATATATTACAATGGGGTTTTTAGTTTAAAAGCTTGATTATCAACGCACGAGCATAAACAATATTCGAGAAAAAATCTTTTGTGGAGGGAATAAAGACACAACGTTGTTTAATACCTGCAACAGGATTTTATGAATGGGATAAAAATAAAAATAAATATCACTATACCTTAAGAAAAGAAGGTAGCCTATATATGGCCGGTATATATAGAAAAAATCGTTTTGTAATTATTACCACTCAAGCTAACGAAAGTATAGCTAAAGTACATGATAGAATGCCGGTGATTATTGAAGAAGAAAATAAACAAGAGTGGTTGTTTGATAACAAGTCGACATTTCCTTTACTAAATCAAAAACAACCTCTACTGGAGGAGCGATTAATTAGAAAAGATTAAATTGAGAACCAAACATCTAATTAGACAGATAATGTGAAAATTTAAGAGATATGTTATCATTGTATTAGAAAATATAGGTTTAATGCATGAGGTAAATATGGATTTTGAAGAAATTAAAAAACCTGAAAAAAAATCAATTTATAAAAGAATATTAACTGTAGTAAGTATTTTAATATATTTGATTGCTTTAGCCATAGTTATTGGTTTAGTCTACATGAAAATTATTTTGCCTGAACTTACACCTATCAGTGTTGAAACTGTCAAGGACTCTGTTGTCATGATCAATACTTATGATGAAAACAATCAGGAACTTGGACAGGGCTCAGGTTTTTCCTTTAAGGAAAGCAATATTATTATAACTAACTTTCATGTATTAGAAGGTGCTGAAAAAATTAAAATAACAACTGATGATGGAAAAGAATATGATATAAATGAAATTTTAATTTTTGACAAAATAAATGATCTGGCGTTGATAAAAGGCGATTTCAAACTAAAACCAGTAGCATATGTATCTGCATATAAAATATCGGGAAAAGATAAAATAACAACCATTAGCAGCCCTGGAGGGGCTTTTAATACTATAAGTGTAGGTACTGTAAGTGAAGTTTATAAAGATCAAACTGAAATTCTTGCGCCTATAAAACCTGGTAGTAGCGGAGGTGCAGTACTTAACCAAAAAGGTAGAGTCTTTGCTGTTATTGTGGCTAACTTAAATCCTGATACTGATGAAAACTTAGCCGTGAATATTGATCTAGCAGAAAGTTTATTTAATAAATATACAAATGATAAATATGCGACTATTGAAAATAAAGCAGCAGATATTCAAGGTTTCCTTCCTGATATATTTGATGATAAAGACGGGAGTGAACTAACAATTACTGATAAATGGACTAAAAACAAGGTGCAATTATATCATCCTGATTCCCTTGTTACATTTAATCATCTCACAAGTGGCTATAGTATATTTACTCAAGCTATGATTGATAAAAATGATGAATTTGCAAAAATATATTCTGAATTAAGTCCAAAAAAGAAAATCTTGGTAGTAGATTATTATCAATATTTAAAAGCATATGACCAATGGTGGTTTAGTAAAGACAATAATGAATTTGATGAAACAAAAAATTTAAGAAAAGATAATATAAAAGAATGGTCTGATGAACAATTATTAATTGATTTAGGAGTTATGGAAAGAAACCAATTAGCAATACTTGGAGCTATAACAGAGGATTTGATCTATTATGAAGATTTTGCAGCTGTGGTCAAAAAGCTTCCAATTGAAGAAGGGCGTAAAACAATATTACTATTAACATTTGGTGGAAGTAAGCCAAGTAGATTAAGTAGCAGACAAAACATTTCAGTAAGAGATTTTTTAAATAAAAATCTTTCAAAGGATAAGGGAAAAATAAATGAAGTTTTAAAGAGATTGGGTTATTAAGGAGGTATTTAGTTTTGGAATTTAGTATTATTAGATTACCTGAAACAGGACAATATATAGTAATGATAATTGGTGGTATATTGGTTTTAGTTGGAATTTTAATTGCAATCTTTTTAGTTGTTAATAAGAAAAATTGATATAGATGGATATTATATTCATATTTTGCATAAAGATTGATTGACCAAGTTGTTTATGATAGTATAAATTTAGTTAATGTAATTAATGATTATTAAAAGTTCTTATTACAGTTAATACTTTATCCATCATTTTGTATTATTCTGAAATCACTATAAGAAACTGAAATATAAGAAGAAATTGACACTTAACAAAACCATATTATGTTATATCTAAAAGAACCTATTAGAATAGGTTCTTTTTTATGCGTAAAGAACATTTTGATAAGCTTTATATAAAGATATTTGATAAAAAAATAAATAATATACATATATTTCATATTGATTGTAGAGAGGTTTGCTTTATGTTACCATAAAAGACGTTGAAGAAAAATGTCAAAAATATATTAAATTTATTGTTTGAAGTAGGAGTGAAAAATGAAAAAAATATCTATTTGGTTTTTAATGTTATTATCAATATTTATGATCACAGGATGTTCAAGTCAAAGTAATAATATAACTTTAGCTGAAAAAGGTTTACAAGACTATTATGTTAATGTAGATTGGTTAAAGGACAATATTAACAAGGTAACTTTAATTGATGCAAGACCTGATGCAGAATATAAAGTGAACCATATTGAAGGTTCTATAAATATTACCTGGCAGGCTTTAGCCAATATGAATGTTAAACAAGGAGAAAAAGACTGGGGAGTTATACTTGGTAAAGATGAACTTGGAGCAAAACTAGCTAGTTATGGAATTGATAAAGATCAACAAATCATTATTTATAATGATCCAAAAGGTCTTGGTGAAGAAGGAAGAATTTACTGGGATCTGAAAATTGCTGGATTAGACAACGTGAAAATTCTTGATGGCGGGATAACACAGTGGATTAAAAATGATGGTGAAATGACTACCAATATACCAGATTTAAAACCATCAAATTTTACGATTAGTACTTATGATGATTCTAGAATAGCAACAACAGAATATGTAAAAGAAAATCTAGGTAAAGTTGTTATTCTTGATACAAGATCCGCTGACGAATACAATGGTCTAATGAACCATGGTGAAAACTATAAAGGGGAGAAAATAATGGGTCATATACCAGGAGCACTATCTTTACCTTTTTCCGATTTTTATAATGTTGATGGCACAATTAAATCAGTTAAGGAAATAACTAAAATACTTGATGATTTAGGTGTAAAAAAAGGTGATGAAATTGTTACTCATTGTACTGTTGGTATAAGATCAGGGTTTGCTGCGGAAGTTCTAAGAATGAGCGGCTATGAAGGTGTTAAAAACTATAACGGATCATTTAGCGAATGGGTTGGTTTAGGAAATGCATATGAAAAATAAGAGATTATTATTAATATTACCCTTATTAATATTAGTGATTATCTACATGGTTAATAAAGAATTTGCTATATCTTTTAATCAAGTTAGTGAAATGTTAAAAAGTGGAAATTCAAATAGTCTTCAAATGTTCTATTATGATGGAGGTTATTTCGGATGGCTAGTTTCAATGCTGATAACAATTTATGGAATTATTGCACCGATATTTTCTAAGGCAACCTTATTTACAGCAAATACTTCTTATTTTGGTATAGTATTTGGGGGGATATTAGTTATTATTAGTACGTTTCTAGCTTTAGCCTATATTTTCGCAATAGGCAGATGGATAGGAACTTTAATAAAAAGTAACATGGAAAAACTAAAATGGATAGCAGTTATCCTAGCTCTTTTATCAAGTATTCTAGTTACTTTAGTACCAATAGCTATTTTTGGATTATTAATAAGCGGTATTCTAAACAGAAACAGTAGATTAGGAATATTGGCAATATCCATAGGAACAATATTAGCTGGTCTAATCCAAATAATAATTTAAATTTAGAATATAAAATGGTTAAAGAACCTGGCTTAGGCCAGGTTCTTTAACCATTCAAGGATAATGTTTTGATTCAATAATAAATCCTTTCGACTTTTAAGATGTTCTAATAATAAGTATAAATCCTCACCTATATCAACATCTGATAAGCTTTCTATCAAACAATAATCTATATTTTTGTTTTTTAATTTTGACAGTAACTGAGCAAGCGTATTACTTTGACTATATTCAACACTTTCCATAGTTCCCAAGTCAGGAACAAAAGTGCCTGCCATTAAATAGAAGCCTCCATCAGTACATGGCCCAAATATCAGTGGTTTCAAATGGGCTTGTAGATTTTTGACTGTATTATTTAAAATATTTATATTTAATTGTGGTATGTCTGTACCGATTAGAATATAAGCATCATTTTCTGAAAGAATGGTATTAGCTACCTTATGCATACTTGCACCTAGGCTTAGACCGCTTGTGCTAATATCACAATCTCCCTTAGGTTTTGCCCAATATATACTAATATTATTTTCATTTTGCTTACAAAAAAAACAGGCTACTTCCTCAACTGATTTAATGCTTAGACCGTAAAAATCCTCTGCCATTTTTTTACCAATAGATTGGGCTAGACGTGTTTTAAGTTGAGATTTGCCTATAGTTTTAGCAAAGATGCCAATGCCTATTTTCATTGTCTGAATTTCCCCTTCTTGTAATGGATAATTAGTTTGTACCACATTTTTTGATGATAGAGGGTAGTTTTTAACCAACCATTTTCTGTGTATTTTCTAGGGCTTGTAAATAATGATTGGCCGACTCTTAATATTTTTATATTATTTTGTTTACAATCTTTCACCAAATAATAGTCCTCCCCTAGTGGAGTGTTTAAATTATAGCCTCCTATGGCGATAAAATCATTTTTGGATATTGTTAATCCCTGATCACCAAATGGCGTTCTGAAGATTATACAACGTAGCATTACTCCAAACTCTGTTAATTTATAGTAAAAGGGCATTCCTTTATAAAATCTAAAATCAAAATAAAAAAGAGCAGACTGCTCTTTTTTTATTTTATAAATAAGTTGGTTAAAACTAGAATATGACAAATAAGAATCACAATGAAGGAAAAAAAGGTATTTTCCATTTCCAATCTTTGCACCAATATTCATGGCACTAGCTCTTGTTCCTTGGTGTGAGATAATCTTATACTTATCATTTAATCCAATTAAGTCATGTAGTTTATTAGGGATAAGGATTATTTCTATATCCCTTCGTTGTTGATCTATTCTATTTAGTAATAGATCTAATTTATTAGATATCCTATCATTTGGACCTAAGGGTATTATTATCGAAATTAAATTGTTATCTTTTTCCATATTGCCGATAATCCTAACTTTATATAATTTTTTTTAGGAGTAGCTTGACCTCCACCTTTAGGTAGAAATTGGTATAAATCATCAT
>JAGXHX010000075.1 GCA_024635955.1 Bacillota bacterium | reverse complement strand
GAGCAAAACTGTATTACTTAAAAGATAGAATTGGTAAAGCAGCAAGAATTAAAGATAAAAAGTAGGAGTTGAAAATGAGTAGCAACGAAGGTACTAATAAAAGTGAATATTTCTTTAAAAGTGTAATTTCTATATTTAAGATTATAATTATTGCACTGATGATTAATATTATTATTAAAGCATTTTTGGTTCGTACATATACAGTAGATTCTTCATCAATGGAGACTACATTAATGGTCAACGATAAACTTATTACTCAAGTTGTTACTAAATTTTTTTCTAAACCGAAAAGAGGAGAAATAATTGTTTTTGTTTACCCTGAAACGGATATAGAAAACTCTAAACAAGTTCTTAGAAGAAACCCGATTGATTACATGCAATACGTATTAAAATATCTAGGACAAGGAAAAATGCCTATAGATGATGAAGTAGAATATGTAAAACGTGTAATTGGCTTACCTGGTGATACAATTAATATAAAAAATAATACGGTTTATGTTAATGATCAGGCAATTGAAGAACCTTATCTGGATGAAAACGTATTTACTAATACAAGTGGATCTGTTTTATCTTTTCCATTTACTGTGCCTACTGGTCAGTATTTTGTAATGGGTGACAATAGAGAAAATAGTTCAGACTCTAGAGCATGGGGAACAGTTCCTGAAGAAAATATTATTGGTGAATCAATAATGGTTTACTATCCATTCTCCCACTTAGGTAAATTATAATGTTTAAAGTGCAATGGTACCCTGGTCATATGACCAAGGCGAAAAGAAAAATTGAAAATATTATAAAAACTATAGATATTATTATAGAGTTGAGAGATGCTAGAATACCGCTTAGTTCTGGTAATCCAGATATTAGTAAGATAGCTTTGGGTAAAGGTCATCTTATTATATTAACTAAACCGGATTTAGCAGATAAATCAATAACTGCTGAATGGCTTGATTCATTTAAAGAAAAAGATTTAAATATGATAACCATTAAAGGTACGGATACACAAGATGTTAAAAAAATAATTAAACATCTTGAAATAATAGCTGATAAAGTATTTGAAAAAAGAAGAAAAAAAGGTTTGTTAGATAGACCAGTTAGATGTATGGTTCTAGGTGTTTCAAATGTAGGTAAATCTTCATTAATAAATTCTCTTGCTTTAAAAAGAGTAGCAGTAACTGGAAATAAACCTGGTGTTACTAAAGGCAATCAGTGGGTTACAATAAGCAAAAAATTAGAACTTCTAGATACTCCAGGTATTTTATGGCCTAAATTTGATGGGTTAGTAGGTGTTAACTTAGCACTTACAGGCGCTATATCAGATAGCGTTTATGATGTTGTAGAAGCAGCTTGTTATTTAATTCAAGAATTAAAAAACAAAAAGTATCTTGTTACAATAAACGAACCTTATGAGGAATTAAAATTATTTGGAGAAAAAAGAGGTGTTCTTTTAAAAGGTGGTATGGTTGATTTAGAAAAATCTGCAATATTATTCTTAAAAGATTACAGAAGTGGTAAAATTGGTAAAATTTCTTTAGAATGGCCGGAAAATCATGAAACTAAATAAAACACTTTTTCAAAGTGAGGAAGAAATACTTAGACTTTTATATTTTTTTTTAAATGAAGCAGAATATAAAAAAGAATATAAAGTGATTGTTGGTGTTGATGAAGTAGGAAGAGGGCCTTTGGCTGGACCAGTTTATGCTGCTTGTGTTTGTCTGAAATATGATTTAAATTTAATTAATTTAAATGATTCTAAAAAAATAAGTGAAAACAAAAGAGATGTTCTAGAAACAAAAATCAAAAATAGCTCATATTTTTATACTTATGGTTATGCTTCAGTTGAAGAAATTGATAAATATAATATTTTAAATGCAACAATGTTGGCTATGAAAAGAGCTGTAGATAAATGCCCTGTAAAACCTGATTTAGTATTAGTTGATGGAAATAAAATACCTGATTGGGAATATAACAGTATATCTATAATAAAAGGTGATCAAAAATTTCCTTCAATTGCAGCAGCTTCAATTTTAGCTAAAACAAAAAGAGATTATCTAATGACTTTAATTCAAAAAAATGATGAAAATTTTAATTATTCTAAACACAAAGGTTATGGAACAAAAGAGCATTACGCAGAATTGGAAAAAAATGGTCCTAGTTTATTACATAGAAGGACATTTATTAAGGATTATATATAATGAGAATACAAAAATATTTATCAACTGCTGGTTTTTGTTCACGCAGAAAAGCAGAAGAACTAATCTTGGAAAACAGAATAAAAATCAATAATAAACCAGCCTCAATTGGAGATATTATCGATATTACCAAAGATAAAGTTTTTGTTGATGGTAAATTAATAAATAACAATGCAAAACAAATTTATATTCTTTTATATAAACCAAAAGGTTATGTTAGTACAACAAGTGATCCGGAGGGTAGAAAAACCATATTAGATCTTGTAACTGATATAAAAGAAAGAATTTATCCAGTAGGAAGACTTGATTATGATACTGAAGGCTTGATTATTATGACAAATGATGGAGAACTCACAAATATTCTTACTCATCCTAGTCATCTAGTAGAAAAAGTATATAAAGCAAAATGTTCTGGTAATATTTCTAATGAAAAACTTAATCAATTGCAAGATGGTATTTTAATTGAAAATGAATATATGACCAACAAAGCAAATATATACTATGTTAAAAACTTTAAAGACTATTTTGAAATAGAAATAGGTATAAAAGAAGGTAGAAATAGACAAGTAAGGAAAATGTTTACCGAACTTAATAATCCTGTCCTTTCATTAAAAAGAATAAAAATTGGATTTTTATCTATCGATAAATTAAAACGAGGAAAATATAGAATATTAACTAAAAAAGAAATTGATAAACTTATGAAATTAGAAGTAAATAAGGAAAATAATATCAATTTATGATAAAATTAAATAGAAAAGAAATTTGGAGGTTATATTATGGTAAAAATGTATTATGATAATGATGCAGATTTGAGCTTGATACAAAGTAAAAAGGTAGCCATTTTAGGTTATGGAAGTCAAGGACATGCTCATGCATTAAACTTAAAAGAAAGTGGCGTTAACGTTACAGTCGGTTTAAGAAAAGAGAGTAAAAGATGGCAAGAAGCTATTGATGATGGTATGAAAGTAGCTACTTTAGATGAAGCATGCGCGAATTCTGATGTAATTATGTTATTATTGCCGGATGAAAAACAGAAAGAAATCTATGACAATGAAATAGCAAAACACGTTACTGCTGGTAAAGCATTAGCCTTTGCCCATGGATTTAATATTCACTATGACCTGATTGTACCACCTAATGATGTTGATGTTTTTCTTGTGGCTCCTAAGAGTCCTGGACATTTAGTTAGAAGAACTTATACACAAGGTGGAGGAGTACCTGGATTAGTAGCAATTCATCAAGATGCATCAGGAAAAGCTAAAGATTTGGCACTTTCTTACGCAAAAGGAATTGGTTGTACTAGAGCAGGAGTTATTGAAACTACATTTAAAGAAGAAACTGAGACGGATTTATTTGGTGAGCAAGCTGTATTATGCGGTGGGACATCAGCTTTAGTTAAAGCAGCTTTTGAAACCTTAACTGAAGCAGGTTATGCACCAGAAATGGCATACTTTGAGTGTTTACATGAATTGAAATTAATAGTAGATCTTATGTATGAAGGTGGAATTAGCAATATGAGATATTCTGTAAGTGATACTGCTGAATACGGTGACCTTACAAGAGGACCAAGAATTGTTACTGCTGAAACTAAAAAAGAAATGAAGAAAATTCTTGAAGAAATTCAATCTGGTCAATTTGCTAGAGAATGGGTTGCAGAATATAAAGCTGGAAGTCCAAACTTTAATGCTTTGTACGAAAAGGATAAAAATCACTTAATCGAGACTACAGGTGAAAAATTAAGAGCAATGATGCCTTGGATTGGCAAAAAAGCGAAATAAAATTAATAATAAAATTAAGGAGAAAGCAATGTCTTTCTCCTTAACTATGGGAGTTTATATGAAAATAGCAATTGATGGACCTGCTGGTTCAGGTAAAAGTACAATAGCCAAGTTGCTTAGTAAAAAACTTAAGTTTGAATATATTGATACAGGTGCTCTTTATAGAGCAATTACCTATATTATTAATAAAGAAAAAATTGACATTGATAATAAAAAAAAAATAACAGATATAATTAATTCTTCTGTTTTTAAATTTAATGAAAATAAACTATATCTGAACGGATTTTGCATTGAAAAAGAAATAAGAAAAAATATAATTTCACAAAATGTTTCTGAAATAGCGGCTCAACCATTCATTAGAATACTTTTAAATAAAATCATTAAGAGTACCTCTGATAATTCAGAAAATATTATAATTGATGGTCGAGATATTGGGACTGTAGTCCTACCTGATGCAGATCTTAAAATATATCTTGATGCTTCCTCTAGTGTTAGAGCACTCAGAAGATATCTTGAGTTAATTGAAAAGAAAGAGCCAGTAGATTTAAATAAATTAGAGGAAGAAATCATTATTAGAGATTATTTAGATATAAACAGAAAAGCAGACCCACTAAAAAAAGCTGATGATGCAATAATTATTGTAACAGATGACTTAAATATAAGACAAGTAGTGGATAAAATTTACAATTTATTAAATAATGATTTATAAATCAACAGATTCTTGGTATAATATTAGGAGTTAACATGGAAATAATTGTTGCACCCAATGCAGGCTTTTGTTATGGAGTTAAAAATGCCTTAAAAAAAGCTGAGGAAATTAAAACTGATAAAATAATTTATACTTTAGGTGAGTTAATTCATAATCAACAGGAAATCAACAGATTAAAAGAAAAACATATAATTCCAGTTGACAATATTAATAATCTTAAAGATGATGACTATTTAGTTGTCAGATCACATGGAGTTGGTAAAAATTTCTATGAAACTCATGGGATGAGAAAAAACTTAGTTGATGCTACATGTCCAAGTGTTAAAATAGCGCATGATTTAGCAGAAAATTATATGAAATTAGGTTATCAAGTTGTTGTTTTTGGTGATAAAAATCATCCAGAAGTTCTTGGAATTTTAGATTGGGGTGGTTCAGATAGCCTAGCAGTTTTAAAAGAAGAGGATTTAAATAAAGTAAATTTTGAAAAACCAATTTTACTTTTATCACAAACTACACAATCAGTTGATGAATTTAACATTATTAAAGAACTGCTTGAGAAAAAAACTTCAAATTTAGTTGTTAATAATACTATATGTACTGCAACTAGAAATAGACAAAATGAAATAGCTGAATTAGCTAAAGTAGTAGATGTTATGATTGTTATTGGTGGAAAACAAAGTTCCAATTCAAATAAACTTTTTAAAATAGCTAAAGATTATAATGAAAATTCATATTTTATTGAAACATATAAAGAATTAAATTCAGATTGGTTTAGAAAAAAAAATAAAGTAGGTATTACAGCAGGTGCTTCTACACCGAGCTGGATAATAGAGGAGGTCATTAATAAAATGATGAGTGAAGACAAAATGGAAAAAGAACAGACTATGGAAGAACTATT
>JAGXHX010000074.1 GCA_024635955.1 Bacillota bacterium | reverse complement strand
TTCCTATATGCGTCTTTAAAATACCAATACTTCTGATAATCTCATCTGTATTTTCTTTTAAATATCCGCCATATTCACTAATTATCCTATTAATTCTATAATTAAGGGAACACACTATTAGATAAGACTCCCCGGAAATCATTTTATCATAAAATTGGCCCGGAATATATAACCTACCGATTTTTTTACTTTCACCTTCAACAATAACGAATTCATTAGTTATTCTATTAATAGCGTTAAATAAATCACTGTCAAATTTTTTTTGGCTTGGTTGCTTGCCTAATCCGATGTGCCCAAAAACTGAACCTCTATTATTTGCTAACCCTTCCAAATCAATAAATGGAAAATCTTTTTTAGCTAATTCTATTAAAACTTCTGTCTTTCCTGAACCAGTCATACCATAAAATACTTTGGTTTTTTTTTCTAAATTGTTAGCAAAATAATTCAAAACATACCCTCTATAGGACTTGTAACCACCAACTAAACGAAATACGTAAGTATTTTCCATAGCTAGAAGTGTTGCGATAACACCACTTCTATCTCCTCCTCTAGCACAATAAACTATTGGAGTTTTTTTTGTGATTTGTAAAACTGAATATATCTTATTTAGTTTATCAAGCATTTTCGGTAATGTTAATTGACGAGCTAAATTTTTAGCTGCTTTCACACCCTTTTCTTTATATAGAGTACCTACTAGAATTCTTTCTTCATCATTGAACAATGGAATGTTTATTGCTCCATCAATATGATCTTCAGCATACTCTGACTCACTTCTAACGTCTATTAGAGAAAATTTATCCTTTTTTATAAAATATTCATCAATACTAATTTCTTTATATTCATACAAATTATATTACTCCCCGAATAGTCTTCCGAAATCTTCCCAATTTCCAACTACTTCTCTACTTTTTGTACCCTCAAACGGGCCAACCAATCCTTTTTCTTCCAATATGTCAATGATTCTAGCAGCTCTACTATATCCTATTCTTAATTTTCTTTGTAACATAGATATTGATGCTTGACCAGATTCTAATATTAATCTGGCAGCATCAGAAAGCAACTCATCTTCTGTCGTGCTGTTTTTTTTGTTCTCTATATCAGTAGTTGCTTCTTCTTTTTCTAAAATTTCTACACCTTGTAAATATTCAGGTTTCCCTTGTGATTTTAAAAACTTTGTTATTTCTGATATTTCATCTTCTGAAATATAAGCTCCTTGAATTCTTTTTAATTTACCACCTTTTTCAGTAAATAGCATATCACCTTTACCAAGTAGTTTTTCAGCACCAACTGAATCAAGTATTGTTCTAGCATCTATTTGAGAAAAGACTGCAAAGGCAATTCGTGTAGGAATATTCGATTTTATATCACCTGTAATAACTTGAACAGAAGGACGTTGAGTTGCAACTATTAAGTGTATACCTGCAGCTCTAGCTTTTTGTGCAAGTCTACATATATTGGTTTCTACATCTACTGGTGCAGCCATCATCAAGTCTGCTAATTCATCGATAATGATTACAACATACGGAATTTTATCCTGTATTTTAACAACATTATTATATGATTTTATATCTTTAACACCAAGATCTGAAAGAATCTGATATCTATTTTCCATTTCATTTACCATCCATTTTAAAGCAACTGCGGCTTTTTTAGGTTCAGTTACAACTGGAGCTACTAAATGGGGAATATCATTATACAAATTAAGTTCAACTTTTTTTGGATCAATTAGCAGAAATTTAAGTTCGTCTGGTGTGTATTTATATAACAAGCTACATATGATTGTGTTTAAACATACACTCTTACCTGATCCTGTAGATCCTGCTATCAGTAAATGTGGCATATCAACAAGACTAGTAGCCACTGTTCTTCCTGTTATATCCTTCCCAATGCCCATAATTAAAGGTGAATGATCATCTTTAAAGGTGCTACTTAAAATAACTTCCTTAAATGAAACTGGTATAACTTTTTTATTAGGTATTTCAAATCCAACAGCGGATTTGCCTGGTATTGGTGCTTCTATTCGAACACTTGTTGCGGCTAAGGCTAGTGCAATATCTTCAGACAAACCTTGAATTTTACTAACTTTAGTTCCCGGTTCAAGTACGGCTTCATATCTAGTTATAGAGGGTCCACAATTAATATCTTTTACTTGTATTTTTATTCCAAAACTTCCTAGTGTACTTTCCAATACTTTAGCCGTATTTTCTAATTCTAATTTTTTACTATAATCTTTATCTTTTTTCATTGATTTTAATAAGGTAGTTGGAGGAAGTTGCCATTTACCTTGTAAATCACCTGAATTTCTTATTCTTTTATTTATATCATCATTTTCATTGTCTTTAATAATCTTATTATTTTTCCCCTTTTCAATTTCAGTATTAAATACAGGCAAGCCATGATCTTTTATATTATACTTTCTTTTATCTTGATTTAAATGAGAATTTTCTTCAACATCTAAAAATGCCTCTTTATCTAAATTTGTGTTAGCTAATATCTGATTTTCATAATTTTTTCTTTTTTCATTTTTCTTCTCAACTTTATCAATTATTCTTTTTTTATTAGCTAGGTCTTTCTTTAAAATTAAGTCTTCTTGAATATCATTAATTTTTTGAGCTGAAGCTTCTCTTAATTTTCTAAGCATAGCTATATTATTAACTATCAATCCACTGCCAACTAAGAAAAAACTTATCATTACAATCCATATGCCAACACGACCAAAGGTATAATAAATTGAATTAGTTATTATAGCACCAGTTAAACCACCGCCAGCTTTTAATTCAAATGATTTTATAAATGAATCTAAAGACAAATTATCTATTAGAGTTATATGATATGCAATAAACAAACCACACAAAAATAAGATTACACCAAGTATTAATGATTTTTTTGGTTTATTTTTGCTTATGACACCATATATTCCAATAAATATCAGAAATATAGCTACATACAATAAAACATTCCCAAATAAACCTTTGAATATACCAAATAACCAACTTCCAATTATGCCAATGTTATTACTATAATTTGAAGTAAAATATGTTGAAAGAAAAAATATGCCTATAAAAAAATAGGCAAAATTATTAATATTTTCTACTTTTATCTCTTTGTTTTTTCTATTTTTACCGGTCTTTTTTTTAACTGCCATATTAATACTCCAATCTCAACTTTTATAATTATACCAAATTTTTGAATAATCATCTATATTTATAACGTTTTAATTGTATTTTAGTCTTAATTATATTGAGTTTTTATGTTATTATTTAATTGAATTAATAAATTATGGAGGAATAAAATGATAGAAAATCTTGTTAAAAGCTTAGGAACTGACTTACTATATTATTTTTACAAAAAGGATTATGATGTTGAATCATTAAAAAAACTTTTGCTTTCCTATCCGGAAATACAGTATGTATCTCTAGCAGGCGTAGACTTAGGTGGTAACGATACTGATGAAAAAATTCCTATCAAGCTATTTTTAGATGATATCGCAGTATTTATTAAAGAAGGAATTCAAACTGATGGTTCTAGCGTTGTATTACCAGGAATTGCCTCTTTAAATAATGGGAAAGTTGAAATTATACCTGATGAAGAAGTTAAGTGGTTTATTGATTATAACTATGACAATATTGATTATAAAACTGATAGACCTGTGGGAACCTTAAAGATTCCTTGTTTTTTAAAACATAATGGAAACTTTATAGACTCTCGCTCAATATTAAAACAAGTAACTACTTTTCTAAAAAAAGAAGTTATGACCTTCTTAGAAAATAAAACTGTTCTTAATGATTTAAACATAAATAAGAGTGATGTGGAAGATGTAATTCTAACTTCAGCAACAGAATTAGAATTTTGGGTTAGAACACCTGAAAACAATGATGTTAGAGTTAAGGACTTATCCACGTCTCAAGTAATGCAAGAGCAATATTGGAAAAGAACTAAAGGCACAGTTAGAACTGCTTTAGAAAGATCATTAAATATATTAGATTTATATGGACTAGAAGCAGAGATGGGACACAAAGAAGTTGGTGGAGTTAAAGCAAAATTAACTAGTGATGGTACTACTACAAATATTATGGAACAATTAGAAATTGACTGGAAATATGCTGATGCTCTACAAGCTGCAGACAATGAGCTTTTAGCTAGAACTTTTGTAAAGGAAATTTTTCAATATCACGGTCTTGATGTTTCATTTAAAGCAAAACCTATTAGTGGTGTTGCTGGAAGTGGAGAACATACTCATGTAGGAATCTCTCTTAAACTAAAAAATGGAAAATATGTGAATCTTTTTACTCCTGGAAACATTAAAGAAGATTATTTGTCATTAATTGGTTGGGGAGCTTTAATGGGTATTTTAAAGAATTATGAAATTTTAAATCCTTTTTTAAGCGCAACCAACGATTCTTTAGAAAGATTAAAACCAGGTTTTGAAGCTCCAGTTTCTATTGTTGCCTCCATTGGTAACAACTTAGAAACTCCTTCAAGAAATAGAACTGTATTATTAGGTCTAATTAGAGATTTAAATAATCCTATGGCAACAAGGTTTGAAATAAGGTCTCCAAATCCTCATAGTAATACCTATCTTGTTATCTCAACATTATATCAAGTGATGATTGATGGTATTAATTATGCTATAGATTCAGGGAAAAGTAATAAAGATTTAGAAAATGAATTTAAAAAAAGTTATGGAGATGAAGCTGATTATCTTGAAAAAGATAGAGTATATCACAGTGAAAAAGACGTTTTTGAAGAATATACCGAAGAGGAAAGGTCTAAATTCTTTGGTAATCCACCAGTAACTGTCTGGGATAATCTAAAATCATTTTCAATATATCCTGTCAAATTAAACACCCTTTATAAAGGAAATATTTTTAACGAAAAAATTATTAACTCCTACTTTCTAGCTGTTTTAAACAGATGGACAACAGAAATTAATAATAGAATAATCCCACAATCCGCAAAGTTAATAAAAAACTATCTACCTTTACATATTGATAATAACTTAGCTAATATAATTGACGAAGACCGTTGGAAAAATATTTTACAATTAAAAATAGACCTTATGAAAGATACAGATATACAAGTATCCTTATTTACTAGATTACGTAATGCACTTATCGAAAAAGATTATGATTTGGCAGCTTTACTACAAGTAGAAGTCCAAGATAAAATAAAAAAATTAAAAGATTTATATAATTTATATAAAAGAAACATAATATAATTGTTTTATTTTATTAACTTTAATAACAAATGCTTAAAAATAATGTAAAATATCAAATAGAATTAGACTTATTGGAGGTGTAAATTTATGTATGTTATTACGGATAGATGCGTTTCATGTGGCGTATGTGCAGATGAATGTCCAGTTGGATGTATTAGTGAAGGAGATTCTAAATATGTTATCAATCAAGATGACTGTGTAGAATGTGGAACTTGTCAAAGTGTATGTCCTAACGATGCAATTGACATGCAATAAAAAATTAGTACAAAAAAGAACTGGTTATGATAACCAGTTCTTTTTTATTTATAAATACAAAAATTTTTATAACATATTTTTCTTGCGCATATAATACCAAACTGATGCTGATATCATAATACTAACAATAAATATCATTGCAGTAACCATTGGTTTAGTTTCAAAGGGTATAGGCACATTCATCCCGAAAAATGAAAATACCATCGTAGGTATTGAAAGGATAATAGTAACCCCTGCTAATACTTTCATTACATTATTCAAATTATTTGAAATAATTGATGCAAATGCATCCATAAGTCCAGTTAAAATATTACTGTTGATTTCAGACATCTCTATGGCCTGTCTTGTTTCTGTTAGAACATCTTCAAGCAAATCTTCATCTTCTTCATACATTGGTAATATATTTGTTCTAAAAATCTTTTTCATAACAATCTCGTTGGCTTTCAATGATGTAGTAAAGTACAATAAACTCTTCTCTAAACCTAATAATTTTATTAATTGTTCATTTTGCATGGATCCATGTAGTGATCTTTCCAATTCACCAGTTTTACGGTCAATAAATTTCAAGAATTTTAAATAATATATTGATGCTCTATAAAATATTTGTAAAGCTAGTCTTGTTTTCTTAAAGGTTGAAAGAGATTTTACACTTCTTATTATAAAATCTTGTAATAAATTAGCTTCTTCTAGACAAACTGTAATAAAATGATCTCCTACAATTATTAGTCCCAAAGGGATTGTATTATAAATAATTCCTGATTCCCCTTCTTCTTCTTCAATAGGAATATTAATTATAAATAAAACTTGATTATCTTCAACATCAATCCTTGGTCTTTCCTCTGAATCTAATGGTGCTTCTAAAAATTCTAGTAAGGCTCCAGTATCTTCGCTTATTTTTACTAATTCTTCCTTACTTGGATTAATTATATTTATCCAGTTATGACTATCTTTATTATCTACTATATCTAGTTTGCTTTCAATAGTTTTGTAAGCTGTTATCATATAGGCTCTCCATTCTGGATTGCCTAGATGTTAATAGACAACCCTTTTATTCTGTTTTTAACTGATCTCGATGTATCTGGGTCATCCATTTGTACTCACCTCCACTAAACTTCAGTTTACACTCTTTTCCTACTTAATGCAAACAAAATCATCTCTTTACTTTGCTCCTTGCTTGAAATAAAATTATCTTTTCCTCCAAGCATTCTACTCAATTCATTGACTTTTTCCTCATCATTTTCTAAAGTATTAGTCTCAATAATAGTTCTACCTGAAACTTCCTTTTTTCTAACGGCAATAATTCTATCAGCAAAAGCACCCATAATAGCTGAATGACTAACACAGATAACTTGTCTTTTTCTACCAATTCTATCTAATGCTTCAGCTACTTTTAATAAAGCTTCTCCTCCAACGCCTGAGTCAATTTCATCAAAAATTAAGCTAGGAATTATATCGTACTCTGCTAACATTCCTTTTAATGCCAACATTACACGAGAAATCTCACCACCAGAGGCAATCTTTTTCAAAGGTTGCCTCCCTTCACCTATATTAGGTGAAAAATAAAATTCTACTAAGTCATTACCTTTTTCATTTGGTTCATCTCTTCTAGTAAATTTAATATCAAATCCATTTTCATATATATTTAAGTCTATTAATTTATCTTTTATCCCTTTAACAAGTTGTTCTGCGGCTTCTTTTCTATTTATACTCAATATTCTGGATTTTTTCTTATATATATCTAATGTTATAGCTATTTTTTCATCCAACTCTGCTTTGATTTGATTTATATTTGAATAAGAATCTATTTTTTTAACCATCTCATTGCGTTTATCAATAATTTCTTCAATTGACTTTCCATACTTTCGCTTAAGTTTATTTACATCTTCTATCCTTCTTTCAATTGTGTTTATTCTAGCTTCGTCATAATCTAAATTGTTAAAATATATTTTCAACTCATCATTCAAATTATCAACTTCATAATATAAATCATTAAATTTTACTGAAAGGGTATCTAATGATGGATCAATATTTGAAATATCTTTGAGTAAAAAAGCAATATTATTCAATTTGTCGACTACGCCATTATCATTTAATAAGTTGTTAATTAAAGCTGACTTCTTAACAAGTTTCTCACTATTTAGAATTCTTGTTCTATCTTCTTTTAATTGTAATTCTTCTGATATGCTTAAATTGGCATCATCAATTTCTTTGATAGCAAATTCATAATATGATATCATATCTTCCTTTTCATCGAATAAAAGTTTTTTCTTTTCAGCTTGTAAAGATTTATATTCTTTATAGATTTCACTAATTTCTTTAATATTAAATTTGTTTCTGTCCGAATTATCTAGAAATCTATCAACTAGTTCTAATTGCTTATCATTATCTAAAATACTTTGTTCCTGATTTTGACCATGTATATCAAACATATAAGCACCAATTTTTTGATAAATATTCAACGGTACTGTTTTATAATTTATTTTGCATTTATTGGTTCCCGAATCAGTAATTTCTCTGGACAAAAATATTTCATCATTTTCGATGTCTATCAAATCTAAACTTTTTAAGCGATTAGATAAATCAGATTTGAGAGTAAAATAGCCTTCCACAACAGCTTTTTTTTCACCTCTTCTTATAAACTCGCTATTAGCTCTTTTACCACATAATATGCCTATACTATCTAAAAGTATGGATTTGCCTGCACCAGTTTCACCTGTTAATACATTTAGACCACCTGAAAATTCAATAGTTAAATTTTCAATTAATGCAAAATTGGTAATTTTCAGTTCGTTTAACATCTATGATAACCATTCCCTCCAATTTATTAATAAATTCTCTGAAATAATTTTATTATTTAATATAACTAATATTGTATCATCTCCTGCAATTGTACCAATAATTCCATCAATCTTCTCTTGATCAATATAAAAAGCTAAATTTGGAGCTCCACCTGGTCTAGTATGTAATACAATAAGATAATCTATATCGTCAATTTTAGTTACTGTATTAATAAAAATATCTTTTAATAATTGATAACTTCTATTTCTTTCGTTATTTATATTGTTAGAAATTCGATAAACGGACCCTTTCGAATTTATTTCCTTAACTAGTTTCAAATTTTTAATATCTCTTGATAATGTTGCTTGTGTGGCAACAAGACCTCTTTTACTTAATTCATTGACTAATTCAAATTGTGTTTTAATATCCATGGTTTTAATAATATGCAAAATAAGTTTTTGTCTTTCCGTCTTATTCATATCTACTCCTTAAGTCTTTCAATTATAATTGGATAAGGACTATTGTTTATCCTATTAATAAAATTGATTATTACAATATTAAATTCCTTTTGGTTTAATTCTTTTAAGTAATTTAATAAGACAATTTCTTCTTCTTTCCCATTTTCATGACCAGGATAAATAATTACACATAACAATCCTCTAACTTTTAATAATTCTAAAACACATTTTATTGCTAAAAGTGTTGTTTCCTTTTTTGTTGTTATCTTTTTATCTCCACCAGGTAAATATCCTAAATTAAAGATTGCTCCATCAATATTCTCATTTATATAATTACCTATTTTACTATGACAATCCATTATATAAGATACATTTGTGAGTTTCAATTCTTTCGCAACTTTTATAGCATTAATCTGAATATCAAATGAATATACATAACCTAAACTAGATAAAAATTTAGTGTCATTACCCTTACCACAAGTTCCATCTAAAAATATTTGGTTCATTATATTTGATTTTTTTTGTTTGAATAAAGAATGTACCAATGTTATTGCATTGGTAAAATCAATATTATTTTCTTTTCCCAATTTTATCTCCAAGAACTTTAAAAAACACTCTATTTTTAAATCTAATAGTTTTAGTAATCACTTTCGATTTATTAATTTTAACAGAACTTTTATTGCTTAATTTATAATTTCTTTGTCCATCAACAGTAATTATGCTTTTTCTACCTACACTAGTTAAAATTACGTCAATTTCTTCAGATCCTTGAACTACTATAGGTCGGGCATATAATGTATGTGCACAAATCGGGGTTAGTAGAATAACATCCATTTCAGGAGTAAGAATAGGACCGCCAGCTGAAAGAGAATAAGCTGTGGATCCTGTAGGAGTCGAGATAATATAACCATCAGCAAAAAACTCATCAACATTTACTTCTGACACTTTAACTAGAAATCCTAACATACCTTCTAAATAATTTCTTGTAAAAACAACATCATTTAACGCTATATCTTTATAAATAACATTACCATCATTATGTATTTCAACATCAAGCATTATTCTTTCTTCAATCTTATAATTATTTTTATCTAAGGATTTTTCTAAATATAAATCTACATTTTCTTTTTCTACTGAAGTAAGAAAACCTAGCCTACCTAAATTTATACCTAGAATTGGTATAGTTTTGGGTTGTATTAATTTAGCAGTACTTAATATTGTTCCATCACCGCCAAGTACAACAATAAATTCACAGTCATCTGTTAAATCTTCGATTTTAATAACAACAACTTTACCTTTATTTTTGTACCAATTTACAATATAATCGAATAAATCTTTAGCATCTTTTTTATGTTTATTATATACTACGCCTATCAATTCATTTCTCCTTTTATATACTATAATCATTTTATAGGTTATTGTATAATTATGCAATATTACTTTTTAAATTAAAAAAGAGCTGAAAAATCAGCTCTTTAATATTTATAAATCTTAATTGATTGAAATCGCTTCAACAGGACAACTATCTTTTGCACTGTTAGCTGAATCTAGTAAATCGCCAGACAATTCAATGTCTTTTGCAACAGCTAGTCCATCATCTTCCATCTCAAACACTTCAGGACACTCATTTACGCAGTTTTCACAACCAATGCATGTATCTTTATCTACTAATGCTTTCATGACTCAACCTCCTTGTTTATTTTAATCTACAATATTATATTACCTTAGTTAGATTAACTTATCAATATATTATTACTAAGTTTATAATTAATAAAGGCTAAACTTTCTTCAATACAACTACCTGGACATATAATTCCATTTACTTCATTTAAAAACTTTCCGGCTAAGTATTGCTTTATATTTAATTTATTATTAAAACATTGAGAAATGAAAACAATTGGTTTGTTTTTCTCATTATATTGCTTAACTCTTTCTTGAAACAATGAATCATCTACTGTCGTTCCTTGTCCATATGTGAGAATTATTAAACCATCTGCTAGTTCTTTATTTCTAGTAAAATACATAAAAGGGTTTAAATAAATTATTTCAATTTTTATATCTTTTAAATTATGAAATATAACTTCATCATTTATATTTTGAAGTTCAAATCTATATTCTTCTAAATAAGAATTTACAATTTCATTATAAGGTGTTTTAGATAAACTATCATACTTGGTAGTTGGTTGAATATGAAGCTTTCTATTCATACATATACCTACAAAGCCTTTGTCTTTCCATCTATTTAATTGCGTTAAAGCATATTTTATATTATCAATGCCTTCTTTCTCATCTTGATCAAAGGAATTGATTGAGCCTGTTAATATAATCGGCTTTTTAAGACCATTAATTTGCCATTTAAGGATACTTTGCAAGTATGCCATAGTGTCTGTACCTCCAACGATTAAAAAACCGTTATAATTTAAATATTCAGTTTTAATAATATTAATTATTTCGTTCATAATTAAATAATTAAATTGGCTTGAATCTATAATCTTGCTAGTAAAAACAACTCGGTCTCCAATTTGTAATTCTAATAAATCAAGTATGTTTGCAATTATTTTTTCACTATTTTTTAAAAAACCATCATAAACATCAACTTGTGACATCCCAATAGTTCCCCCAGTATATATTATTAATGTGCCTTTTTTTTTCATAAACTAAAACTCCTATTGACTAATTTGTTTAAAATAGTTATAATTTTTGATGTGACATATTTAGGGGAGTAGCTCAACTGGTAGAGTAGTGGTCTCCAAAACCATTGGTTGCGGGTTCGATTCCTGTCTCCCCTGCC
>JAGXHX010000073.1 GCA_024635955.1 Bacillota bacterium | reverse complement strand
GTTTAGCGATGATTGAGTCTACAGCAATTTATTGTTTTGTTATTGCTATTATCCTTATTTTCGCAAATCCATTTTGGAATTATATTATTAGTCTATAGGATATTTCACAATGGATATTATGAAAGGAGAATAAAATGCTAATTAATTGGTTTACGGTAATTGCTCAAATTATAAATTTTTTAATTTTAGTTTGGCTTTTAAAGCGTTTTTTATATAAACCTATACTTCAAGCGATTGATGCCAGAGAGAAGCTTGTTGCAGAAAAGTTGTCTAGTGCGGAAGAAAATATGCAGTTGGCAGAACATGAAAAGGAAGAATATAAAAAGAAGAATGAAGATATAGATTTGAAAAAAGCGGATTTAATTAAAAAAGCTGAAGAAGAAGCTGGTCAACATAAAATAGAAATACTAGAAGATGTTCGTAAAGAAGGAGAAGCTATTCAGGGAAAATGGAAAAAAGCCATATTGGATCAGGGAAGATTTCTGACAGAATCCCTGAGTAATCAAACTGAAAAAGAAGTTATTGAAATTGCTAGGAAAACATTGTCTGACCTATCTGATACAAGAGTTGAAGAAAGGATTGTCCAGGTTTTCATAAATAAATTTGAGGAAATCAGTGCTGATGAATTTGCCAAGATAGGTCAAGATAAAAGTGTCTTGTGAGATCTGGCTTTAAACTTACAACTCAAGAGAAAAACCAAATTAAAGAGGCTATAAAAAAACATTTAGGGGATAAAGAAATTACCTATAAGGAAAATGAAGTTGATTTAATAAGTGGTATTGAATTATCTTTTAATGATTTCAATATAAGCTGGAACATAGCAAATTATCTTGAAGAATTCGAAGCTAATATTAAAGATTATCTAAATGATCAATATAAAATTCATCTGCATGAACAGGCAAGAATACAAGAGGGGGCATAACTAATGAAAGACTTACAGGTTGCTGATGTAGTTGGTAGGGTCATTTCTGAAATTGAGTCTGCTCGAGAGAATTTCCAACCTCAAATTAAATCCAATGAGATAGGAACAATTAAATCTATCTCGATTGGTATAGCTATAGTTTCCGGCTTGCCTGAGGCTGGTTTAGAAGAGTTGATTCTTTTTCCAAATGGTATTTCTGGTATTGTTTTTTATTTGGATAAGGATGAAATGGGTGTAGTTCTGTTAGGTGACTATCAGTTATTAAAAGTTGGAGACAGGGTTGAAAGAAGTGGGCGTGTTTTAGATATTGGTGTTGGTGAAGGTTTACTTGGGAGAGTAATAAATCCCTTAGGTGAAAGTCTTGATGATTTAGAACGTATTCAGCTTGAAGATCGCTGGCCGATTGAACGTCAGGCTCCTCGTATAATGGATAGAAGTCCGGTAACTGAATCTATGCAAACTGGTATAAAGGTAATAGATGCCATGATTCCTATTGGTAAGGGTCAAAGGGAGTTAATAATTGGTGACAGGCAAACTGGCAAGACGGCTATAGCTCTTAATGCTATTCTTAATCAAAAGGATAGTGGTGTTTTGTGTGTCTATTGTGGTATAGGTCAACGTGCTTCTTCTATTGCTCGTATAATTTCTGTATTAAAGGAAAATGATGCTTTGAAGTATACTGTTGTTATGGTTGCTGAGGGAAATGATCCTCCAGGTCACGCCTATATTGCTCCTTATGCAGCGACTAGTATTGCTGAATATTTTATGAGTAAAGGTCGTGATGTTTTGATAGTATACGATGATTTGACTCATCATGCTAGGGCCTACAGAGAAATTTCTCTTTTGCTTAGAAGACCTCCAGGCAGGGAAGCTTATCCTGGGGATATTTTCTATATTCATTCAAGACTTTTGGAGCGTGCTACTCATTTACTTCCTGAATTAGGCGGTGGTTCATTAACTGCATTACCGATTGTTGAGACTGAAGCTCAAAATATTTCAGCCTATATACCCACGAATTTAATTTCTATAACTGATGGTCAGATTTATCTTTCTCCAAGGCTGTTTGAATTGGGTGTTCTTCCGGCTGTGGATATTGAATTATCTGTGTCTAGAGTTGGTGGTAAGGTTCAAATTCCTACTTATCGATCTATTGCCGGTGATTTAAAGTTGGCCTATGTGCAATTTGAGGAGTTGGAATCTTTTGTACGTTTTGGTACTAGGCTTGATGAGCATACTAGTAAGGTGATAGAACATGGTCGTAGGATAAGGGCTAGTTTAATTCAGGCTGAGCTGGATACTTTTTCTGTAGTGGAACAAATTATGATTCTGTTGGCTTTAACTGAGGGCTTGTTAGATCAGATTCCATTAGAGGCTGTAAGTGAAGCTGAAGATAGTCTGAGAAAGGCTGCTAAGGAATTACCGAAGGGTTTAGTTGAGCAGTTGTTATCTGGTGATAAATTTTCTGCTGAAAACAAGGCTGAGATGATTTCTATTGCCAAGGGTGCATTAAAAGAGGATGTGTAGTAATGAGTGAATCTATGGAGGGTATGCGTCATAAAATAAGTGGTGCTGATAATCTGGAATCTGTTGTTAGGATTATGAAGATGATTGCTAGTTCTAATATTTATCAGTATGAGAATTTAAAGGTTTCTCTTGAGGATTATTATCATACTGTTAATTTAAGTTTGGGTGCATATTTTAGAGGGACTGGTTCTGATGTTATTTTTCAAAAGGATGTTAGTAAAAAGGATAGTAATATTGTGGGTGCTATTGTTTTTGGTGGTGATAATGGTTTGGTTGGACAGTTTAATGAGTTGATTACTGAGTATACGATTGATCATTTGAAGAAGTTAAGTAGGGATGTTCAGATTTGGACTGTTGGTGAAGGTGTTCATGAGAGGTTGTTGGATGCTGGGATTAAGATTGCTGGGAATTTTAAGGTGGCTAATTCTGTTATGGGTATTACTCCTCTAGTTGGGGATATTTTGCTGGAGAGTGAGAGTAGTTTGAAAATAGGGGAGATTTCTGAGTTTTATGTTTTTTATAATTCTTATTCTAAGGATTTGTTGTATGCCCCTACTCATAGTCGTATTTTGCCTTTGGATGAAAAATGGCTTAAGAAAACTACTGGTTTTCCTTGGCCTACTAAAATACTTCCGGAGGTTGTTGGTGATGATATTGGTACTCTTCTTTCGTTAATTGATGAATATCTTTTTGTTTCTGTTTATAAGGCTTGTGCGGAGTCTTTGATTGCAGAGAATGCTAGTCGTTTGGCTACGGCTCAAAGAGCTGAGAAAAATATTGGTGAATTAATTGAGGAGTTGACTAGAAGTTATCAGATGCAAAGGAAGAATATTATTGATGAGGAGATGTTTGATATAGTTTCTGGTTATGAGAGTATTTTTAGTAAGTTATAGGGTGAGGTAATCATGAGTATTGAAGTTAAGAATATTTCTAAAAGTTATCCAGGTAACAAGGTGTTGGATAATATTAGTCTGGTAGCACAAGAGGGTCAGATATTAGGTTTAATTGGGCCATCAGGAGCTGGAAAGACTACTTTGATTAGGTTGATAACTGGTGCTATTAAGGCTGATGATGGTGAGATTTTTATCGGGGGTATTAAAGTTCCTGATAGGCGGTTGTTAAAGACTATGGGTTATATGCCTCAGTCTGAAGGTCTTTATACTGATCTTACTGGTTTTGATAATATGTTTTTTTATGCTAGGTTATATGGTCTTAAGGGTAAGGTTATGGTGGATAGGTGTAGGAATCTTTTGGAGTTTATCAGTTTAGAGAAGGATGCTAATAAGTTGGTGTCTGAGTATTCTTTTGGTATGAGGAAGCGTTTATCTTTGATTATTGCTTTGATTCATGAACCTAAGTATTTATTTTTAGATGAGCCTACTGTTGGTATTGATCCTAGACTTAGGTTGAAGATTTGGGGTCTTTTTGATAAGTTGTTGGCTGAGGGTAAGTCTCTTATTCTTTCTACTCATGTGATGGATGAGGCGGAGCGTTGTGAAAGTTGTGCTTTGATACAAGATGGGCATCTTTTGGCTTATGGTAAGACTAAGAGTTTGTTGGCTGGGACAAAAAGTGGTAGTTTGGAAGAGTTGTTTCTTGTTGGTCAAGGAGGTGGTTTTTAATGGTTGCTATTATTATTCGGATTGCTAGGCAGTTGTTTAATGATAAGAGGTCGTTGGCGCTTATGCTTTTTGCTCCAATGTTTATTATGACTTTTCTTTATTTGATTTTTGGGGATAATGTCTATAAGCCTAAGTTGGCTTTGGTGGATATACCGTCACAAATGGAAAGTGCTATTAGGAAGCAGGATGTGGTTATTGTTAAGGTTGATTCTTCGAATAGTGATAAGTTAATAGAGGATGGAAAAGTTGATGGTGTTTTGTCTATGAAAGCTGGGGTTTTGAATTTGCATTTGCAAAAGGCTGATGCTGTTAAGGCTCCTAAGTTGACTAGGGCTGTTAGTGATACTTTGAAGTCTATGAGTGGTGGTTCTGGTGCTTTGGTGGTGGATTATCATTATGGTAGTGCTGATGAGAGTGCTTTTAAGAGTTTGGGTTATATGTTTTTGGGTGTTTTTTCTTTCTTCTTTGTTTTTTTGATTTCTGGTGTGTCTTTTATAAAGGAGAGGATTTTTGGCACTGTGGAGCGGTTTATGTTGGCTCCTGTGAGTAGATACCAGGTGGTTGGTGGTTATTGGGTTTTGGTATTTTTGCTGTAGCACAGAGTATTTTCGTTGTAATATATTCTAGGTATGTTTTGGGTATGCCTATTAATGGTTCTATTATGGGGGCTATTGTATTAATGGTGCTTTTGGCTTTGGTGGCTGTGGTTGTTGGGGCTGTAGTTTCTGTTTTTGCTAATAATGAGTTTCAGGTAGTTCAGTTTATTCCGATTATTGTCATTCCTCAGATTTTCTTTAGTGGTTTGATTCCGGTTGATACTTTACCTTTGCATCTTGATAAATTGGCGTTTTTAACTCCTGTTTATTATGCTTGTTCTGGTTTGGAGCTGGTTATGGTAAGGGGTGGTAGTTTTACTGATATTCTACCTTATTGTGGAGCTCTTGTTGCCTTTATTGTGGTGTTGTTTTTGTTGAATGTACAGTTGTTGAGGAAGTATATATCAATATAGGGATATAACAAAGAAATTAACATAACAAATCAATATAAATAGATAAATAAAGAAAATAGAATATGGAAGAAACCCACTCATATCAATTAAATGATATGAGTGGGTTTTTAGTCTCTATTTGCTTTTTTAATTTATCTTAAAAAAAGGTCAAGTTTACTGTTGTGATTTCCCTTTTTCCTTTGTGATTATAGTATAGATTATTTGTGTAAGTAGTCCAAGTATTAGTCCTAGTATTATTGTGGTCAGGAAGGAGATGATTCCTACTAGGTCGCTCCAGCCTTCTGCAGTTTTATTGAGGGTTATGTATAGCATGTATATTATCCCTGCTAGATCAAAGAGTGAGGCGGTTATAAAGTAGATTTTGCCTCCTAAAAATCCTCCGACGGTTATTAGTAGGGAAATTGACAGTGATAGTATGGCAAAGCTTATGATATTGGCTGCGTTGATGTTTGTGTTTAGTATTTGACTTTGTGCAAGTAGGGCAATAAAGTTTAGGCCAAATATTGCAATTAGTATGTATGGCCACTTTTTTGAATATTTATCTGGTAGTTTTAGCATTAAAGGTTCCTCCTGATTTTCTTGTTTTATTATATCTGATTATATCAATTAATTGTTGATTATACTATTAATTGATATAAATTGGATGTTGCAATATAATATCACACAATTTGTAATAAAAGTGTGGTGAAAATCACATAAATATGTATAATAATGTAATTTGATAGATTGAGGTATTGAGATGGAACGATTAATATATATTTAATTTTAAGGATTATCAATACTGGATAATCTTTTTTTGTTTATCTTTAAGTAATTTAATATAAATTACTAGTATACTATTGCATATATATATAATATATGATAAAAATAAACTATAGATTGAATTGATGAGTATAATTACATTTTAAATATGTTTAATGTTTTCTATTAAGTGATACGGTGGTGGTTTTTTGTTGGTTCTAGTTATTGTTTTCTTGATTTTGGTTAGTATCTTATTCTTTGTTTTAGAGGTATAGATAATCAAGTTGATTATTTTATATTACAAAAAAAGTAATATTGTTTACAGGAGATAAGTTTAACCTCTAGATAAATAGTTCATATAAATGACAAGGGGTGAGTTTGATTGAATAACATTTGGAAGATAAAGTGCTACAGATAGATTTAGATCTAATCTCAATTTTATATTGATTAACAGAGAAGTTAATATTATGCTTGAAAAATTAGTTATTACATTTTCCATGTTATTTTTTATTTCATTTTTCATCATTTATAAATTAGTTCATATTTGCTTCTATTTTTGATGGTTTTAAATGACCACCTTTTTGGGTAGTCATTTTTTTTACTCTATATTAGAATCTTGGTGTATAATGTATTAAAGTAAAATATATGAAATGAAGTAGTTAATGTCCCCAATATATTCCACTGTTATTGATATAATTGATATATAAATATTCCTAAGAAGAAAATGTGGGGGATTATGATAAGGAGAGTAAAATGAATTTTTCAAAGTCTAAATATATTAGAGGACTGAAATGTCCTAAGCTATTGTGGTTGGATGGACACTTGGAAGAGGGTCTTAGGTCTATTGATATTCCCGAGATACTTAAGCTTCATGGTAAGCAGTTTGCTGATATTGCTAATGGTTTATTTCCAGGTTTTATTGAGATTCCTTATGATAAGGATTTGTCTGTGGCAATTGAAAGTACTAAGTTAAGAATTGCTGAAGGAGAGAAGAAGATATCTGAGGCTTCTTTTGCTGTAAACAATTTATTTTGTGCTGTTGATATGTTGGTGATTGAGGATGATGGTGTTCTTATATATGAGATGAAGAGTGCTACTAAAGTTAAGGATGAATACGTTGATGATGTGGCTTTTCAGTGGCATGTGTTGTCTTTGTGTGGTTATAGGGTTAAGGGTGCATTTGTTGTTTATGTTAATAATGGGTATGTTCGCAATGGAAATATTGATCCTAAGGGTTTTTGTGTTGTTGAGGATGTAACAACAAGAGTTCTTGATATTGTAGATGATGTGCCTGTTCGTATTGTTGGTTTAAGTGATTATGTGTCTGTTGTTGATGAGCCTTGTGTTGATAGTAATTGTTTTGGTAAGGCTTGTGAATATTTTTCTAATTGTTTTAAGGATCTTACTAATGGTGAAGATATTTTTGATATTGCTGGTATGGGTAATAAGGTTAAGCTGGGCTTGTATTTTACAGGAGCTAAGGGAATGTGTGAAGTGCTTGAAGCTGGTGTTAAGTTGACTGGAAGGCAAAGGATTCAGGTGGAGTGTGTTTGTAATGAGGTGGTAGAGGTTATTGATCGGGAGGCTTTGTTGGAACATGTCAGTAAGTATAGGTTTCCTATATATTTTTTGGATTTTGAAACTTATCAGCCTCTTGTACCTCTTTTTGGTAATAGGCCTTATCAACAGGTACCTTCTCAATTTTCTATTCATAAGCTAGATAGTTTGGGTGATGTGCTCCAAGAGGCGAAAACTTTTTCCATGGAAGATTTATCTCATCGTGAGTTTTTGGCTGAGTTGGGAAGGGATCCTAGGTTGCAGGTTGCTAGTATGTTGGTGGAGATGATTCCTCCTAATAATGGGGTTGTGGTTGCTTATAATATGTCTTTTGAGAAGGGTGTTATTAGTAATTTAATAAAGGATGTGGGTTTGTTTGCCCAGATGCATCCTGGTCATGGTACTTATTTGACTGATATTATTGCTGGTTTGGAGAGGATAAATAGGCAGTTTGTTGATTTGATGGAACCTTTTAAAAATATTGCTTTTTATGATCGTAGTATGGGTGGTTCTTATTCTATTAAAAAAGTATTGCCTGCTTTGTGTGGTGATGATCCTGAGTTGGATTATTCTCTGTTACCTGGTGTTCATAATGGTAGTGAGGCTATGTGGATTTATGAGTTGATGAATGAGGGGTTGGTTCCTGAAGATGAGATAGAGGAGACACGGGCTGGTTTGTTGGCTTATTGTAGGTTGGATACTTGGGCTATGGTTAAGATTTTTGGTAGGTTGGTTTATGAGTCTAGGTTTGGTAGCTTATAGTTTGGTAATGGAATAAATATTTGCCATATCGACTTAATGTTTTAAAAATAATTATATTGAAATAAATAACTAAATATAATAAATAATTAATTTAATGATGTACTATTTAATAATTAATAATAAGAAGAGAAGAATTTTGAAATTCATCTCTTCTTATATTTGTATTTTGTTCTATATATTTTTCATGATTATTTAGGAGATAATCTCTACTTTACTACCACCTGTTTTTTCTTTTTTAACTATAATTTGTTTATCAATTTTACTTTTTAGTTCTGATACATGAGAGATTATACCGACTAATTTATCACCTTCAACTAAACCTGCCAGTACCTTCATAGCTTGTTGTAGTGACTCTTCATCTAAGGAACCAAAACCTTCATCAACAAACATAGTATCAAGTTTAATACCACCAGCAGAGGATTGTATTTCATCAGAAAGACCTAAGGCTAAGGATAATGAAGCTTGGAAAGATTCACCTCCAGATAGTGTTTTAACACTTCTTTCAGATCCGTTATAGTGGTCAATTACATCAAGTTCAAGGCCACTTTGGCTTCGATTGTTTATTGCTTCATGACGTCTTTTCAATTCATATTGGCCACCGGACATTACCATGAATCTTGTATTCGCTCTGGCAATAACTCTATCAAAATAGGTCATTTGCACATATGTTTCAAGCATTATCTTTTCTTTACCACTAACTGTACCATTGGCAGTATTAGATAAGGCTTTAATCCAGGTCCACTCTGTTTCAACCTTTATGCTTTGTTCATTTTGTTTTATGACTTTCTCTAAAATACTAATATTTGTATTTAGTTGAGAAGTAACCTGAGTTATTATTTTACCAATTATTTCTTGGTCTATTTTTAGATTAGCTTGTTGTTGTTTTAAATCATCAAGGTTAATGTTTTCTGATTCTTTTATTTGCTCTGTTAATGCTTTTATTTTCCCGCTTAAATCATCCAATTCAGATTTAGTATCAAAATAGGTTTTTTGGGCTAAGTCAAAGTCTTTTATTAATTTCTTTTTCTTTATTTCTAGCTCAGCAATATATTCAAGAGCTTTTTCTTTAGAACCATATTCAAGTAGCTTTGTTAAACTTTCAATATTATCTCTAATGCTTTTTTGTTCACTCTCAATTTTTATTATAGCCTTATCATGTTCTATAATTTCTTTAGTTAAAGCATTTATGGTTTTCTGTTTTTGGGGTATTAAAGTTTCAAGTAAAACTTTTCTTTCAATCTTCTGATCTATAAGTTTAAGATCCTTTGTGAGGGTTGATAAATTATCTGTTGTGGCTGTTTGGATTTCTGTGATTTTTTTTGTAATTTCAGTAATCTCAGAAAATTCATTTTGTTTAAGTAAGTTGCTGGCGGTCTTAATTATATCTTTTTTATGAGTATCAACTTGACCATTTAGTTTTGATGCCTTTTCGCTTAAGGAACTAGTTTCCTCTTGTGATTTCTCATATTTCTTTTTGGTTGAATTTAATTCTTTTTCACTTGGTGCATTATCAGTTAATACTGCAGGGGAGGGATGTTCTGTTGAACCACATACAGGACAATTTTTACCATCAACAAGGGTTTTTGATAGTATACCAGCTTGTTCATCTAAAAAGGCGGTATAAATGTTATGGTATTGATCTTGAAGTTCTTTGGTTTTATTTTTAGAATCTAGATAATCTTTTTGTATCTTTTCATAATCACTTAATAAAGTGTCATACTCATTTATTTTATTGTTAAGTTCTTCTAATTGCTGATGCTTTTTATTTTCAACATCGGTTTTATTTAATATTATTTGTTTTTCTGTTTGAACATCTTTTAGGGTGTTAGCTTCTAAAATTAATTCCTTGGTTTCTTCGTCTAACAGTTTCATAGCAGAAGTTTTATCTTCTTTTTCCTTGATGTCTTTTCCTTTCTCGGATTCTTTTTCTTGTAATTCTTTTTTCTTTTTTTCAAAATCCTCATATTGTGGTAGTTTATTATTTTGGATATTAATTTGTTTGTTTAGGTTTTCTATATCTAATTGTTTAGCTTTTTCTTTTTCATAGGTTGTCAATAATTCTTTTAAAGAAATATTTTTTTCTGAATGTTCTTTAGTAGCCTCGTCTAGTTTTATTTTGGCTTTATTAATATTCTCTATTTTGCCAATTAAACTGTTTAATGTTTCTAGTTTTTTATCTATTGTTATTTTGTCTTCTATATTTTTGTCTTGTATTGTAGTATCTGTTTGAATAATTTTTCCTATTAATTCAAGGGTATTTTCTATTGTTAGATTACCTTCTTTGGCTTTAATAATTTCATCATAAAGCTCATTATCTTCGTTGCAAATAATTCCTTCTATGTATTGTTTTATGCTGTTTTTTATTAAGTCATAGGTTCTGCTCATATCTATGGATTTACTTTTAAGTTTATCTTGTAGGGTTTGATAGAAGTTGGTTTTAAATATTTGGCGAAATATTTTTTTACGATCTTCGGTAGAGGCTAGGAGGAGTTTTAAAAAGTCCCCTTGGGCTATCATGGCTATTTGGGTAAATTGATTACAATCAATTCCCATTATTTCTTTTATTGTATTTGTTACTTCTTTGGCTTTTGTTATTACTTTTCCGTCTGGTAATATTAATTCTGCATCGGGTTTTTGTGTTGTTGTGCCTTCCCCTCTTTTGTTTAGGCGTTCATATTCTGGGTTTCTTTTTACTTTGTATTCTTTGTTGCCGTATTCAAAAATTAGTTCTACAAAGGTTGGGGTATCTGGTTCTGAGTATTTACTGCGGAACATGTTTGTTTCTCTGTTATTACCACTAGGTTCTCCATAAAGTGCAAAGGTTATTGCGTCAAATATTGTTGTTTTACCAGAGCCGGTATCACCTGTTATTAGGTACAATCCATTATTTCCTAGTTTGTCGAAGTCAATTACAGTTTTGCCTGAATAGGGACCAAATGATGATATTGTTAGTTTTGTAGGTCTCATAATTCTGCCTCCGTAATCTTTTCTATTAGTTCATTTATGTATTGTGATTGTTCTTCGGTTAGTGTTTGGTTGTTTTGCAGTTCATAGAATTCTGAGAATAGTTCAATTGGGAGCATGTTTTCTACGCTTACTGTTCCTGTAATGTTCATTTTTGTTCTTGTTCTGTTATTGTCATAGTCTAATTTCATTATATTAGGGTAGATTACTCTTAGTTTTAGGATTGCGTCTGGTATGTCTTCTTCGTCTGTTAGGGTTATGTGCATGTAGTCTTCTTTGTTTATGTTGGTGTAGTAGTTTTTTGCAGTTAGTTCTATGTATTTTCCTTTTATTTCTTTCATGTCTCTTTTGGGTATTAGGGGTATTGTTGTTATGGTGATGTTGTTTTTTTCTTTTAGTTCTACTACGGTAACTGATTTTAGGTTATTAGCTTCGGAGAAGGAGTATTTTAGTGGGGTTCCACAGTATCTGATGGTTTCTTTTCCTACGTGTTGTGGGTTGTGTATGTGTCCTAGTGCTACGTAGTCGAATTGTTCAAATACTGTTAAGTCTATGTTGTCTGTGCCTCCTACTGAGATGTCTTCTGATTCGCTTCTTGAGGCTCCTGTAACGAATTGGTGGGTTACTATTATATTTCTGTTTGTTGGGTCTATTTCTTTGTTGTCTATTGTGGTTTTTATTGCGTCTGTATAGGATGTTATTTCTGTTTCGTTAAAGTATCTCCTAACGTGGGCTGGTTTTATGAAGGGTAGCATGTAGATGTTTATTTTGCCGTATTCGTCATTTAAGCTTATTGGTTCTATTTTTCCATCGTAGACTGGGGACATGTATATTTTGTTGTGTTTCATGATTCGTGAGGCGAAGGCTATTCTTTCTGGTGAGTCGTGGTTACCGCTTATTGCAAATACGTTTAGGTCTCTATTGGCTAATTGAAACAAAAAATTGTCGAAGAGTTGTACTGCTTCGGCAGAGGGTACTGTTTTGTCGTATATATCTCCTGCTATTATGATTCCTTGTGGTTTTTCTTGGTCTATAATATCTATTATTTCTTGGAGTATGTATTGTTGGTCTTCTAGCATTGAGTATTCGTTTACTTTTTTGCCTAGGTGTAGGTCTGATAGGTGGATTAGTTTCATGTTTGCCTCCGGTTGTGTTATTTGATTTATGTTTATTTGTATTATAATAATTAAATTATATTGATTAAATTATATTGATTATTATTTCTGTGATATATTCTTTTATTATATATGTCTTACATGGGAAATTATATCATGTCATCTGGGAATATACACTTATTTAGTATTTGTGTATTAATGTGAGTCCAATATGTTACTCCTAATTAATTTATTTCTAACTTTTTGGAGTTAAAGCAATAGTTAGAAGAGTCTTTTTATTTATTCAAATATAATCAAAAAGTCAGTTTATTGTACATTCTATTTGATATAATATAGAGGTCAGTGGAAGGAATAAAAAGCAAATTTTGTTAAAGATTATTAATATATATTTTGAAAGGGGTTATTTATGAAAAAGTTATTATCTATCGTTCTAGTTATGTTTATGGTGTTTGTACTTGTAGGTTGTGGACCTGCAAAACCAGAGGATACTGTATCAGATTTTTTTAAAGCAGTTAAGGTATTTGATACCAAAGCTATTGCAGTTACCTTAAGTGATGGAAAGCCTGAAGATATTGTTGATGGGAATGTATTTAAAGAAGAGGATGAAAATTCTGCTTTTACTGATATGATTAAGAATAATATGAAGAAACTAACTTACAAGATTACTGATACTAAGATAGATGGTGACAAAGCTGTTGTATCAGTTAGTTGTAAGTATGTAGATGCTGGTCCATTATTGAAAGCTACTTTTGAAGAGTATATAACTAAGGTTTTTGAGACAGCATTTAGTGGAGTTGAGATGACTCAGACAGAAGTTGATAAATTATTAGGTGACATCATGTTAGAACAACGCAAGAAAATACCTGAGACTTTTAAAGAAAAAGATATTAAAATAGATTTGATTAAAAAAGACGATAAGTGGGTTATAAATAAAGTTAATGATGATTTATTAGATGTTATAATGTCTGGTCTATCTTCCGCATTTGCTGGTTTTAGTGAAGACTTTACAAAATAAACTATAGAGGTGAAACATGCCACTAAAAATAATAAGAGCAGACATAACAAAACTAAAAGCAGACGCCATAGTTAATGCCGCCAATAGTAGACTATTAGGAGGCGGAGGTGTGGATGGAGCCATACATAAGGTTGCAGGTGAGGGTTTATTAGAAGAATGTAGGTGCATAGGAGGCTGTCCTGTAGGAGAAGTTAGATTAACTGGAGGATACGATTTACCAGCCAAGTATGTCATACACACAGTAGGACCTGTATGGAAAGGTGGTAACTCCAAAGAAGAAGAGTTGTTAGAGAGTTGTTATAGGAACTCTTTAGAATTAGCTTTGAACTTAGGATTGGAGAGCATAGCCTTCCCCCTAATAGCAGCAGGAGCCTATGGTTACCCTAAAGAAAAGGCCTTAGAAACAGCAGTGGAAACAATAAGCAAATTTTTAGAAAAACACGAAATGCTAGTTTCATTAGTAGTTTATGATAAGGGAGCCTATGCTATCTCTAAGGTTTTGTTTGACTCAGTCAAAAACTACATAAATGAAAACTATATGGCGGATATAGATGATGATGATCTAGACGAGGACACATATAATCAGATTAGTAGATTTGAGAGTAGAGAGATAAGGCAATCATCTAGTATTGATTATACTGAGGATTATAGTGCAAAAGTTAGTCTAAAACCTAGGAAAATAGAAGACCTTTTAAAGACAGTCCAAGAAAGTTTCTCAGAACACCTACTACATCGAATAGATTTGAGCGGTAAGACAGACGTAGAAGTATATAAGAATGCCAACATTGATAGGAAACTATTCTCCAAGATAAGAAGTGACAGGGAATATAAGCCAAGAAAAACCACAGCCCTAGCACTAGCTATAGGACTAGAACTAAACCTAGACGAGACCAAAGACCTACTCCAGAAGGCCGGATTTGCACTCTCTAAGAGCAGTGAAGCCGACCTTATAGTAGAATACTTCATAATGGAAGAAAACTACAACATACACCTAATAAACGAAGTGCTATTTGATCATGATTTGGCCTTATTAGGTATGAGTTAATTTGTCGCATTAGGTGCGACCAATGGTCGGTTTTTAAATGTTATCCTTTAATTAACAAAACATTAAAGGAGGACAAGACCATGAAAAGAAACCTAACAGAACTAGTATTTATACTAGACAGAAGCGGATCAATGAGCGGACTAGAAAAGGACACAATCAGAGGCTATAACTCCATGC
>JAGXHX010000072.1 GCA_024635955.1 Bacillota bacterium | reverse complement strand
GTCAGATGTGTATAAGAGACAGTTCTAACCCTCTACTTCTAGCTATATCAAGAAGAGCTATACCCTTCTCTAATCCATCACCAGTACTAAAGTTCCAAACTTCATCAGGTTGAGCCAATCTATTATCACTATAAATAGATTCTTTACTTAAATTATCCAAATAATTAAATGCTTCAGCAATTTCCATACCTTCAGCACCAACAATGGTTACAGGATTTCTTTCTAAAGCAGCTTTCATAAAAGCCCTCAAATATGCCTTACCTTTAATATCTCTGAAAGCTAGAAAAGCTAAATCAGCAACCTCACTATCATGTCTTCTGGTCTCAAGATAAGCTATAATCTCTTCCCTAGTCATTTCGTTATTAAATATAATCGGTTTTGTTTCCACAAAAACTTTATCTTCAATTTCAGGTATTTGTGGATCTATTTTGCAAAAATTTATTAAATCATCTATCAAATCTTTTTGTTTGCTACATAATTTAGCTACAATTCTAGCTGAAACTTCAGGATTTGCCTGTAATTCCCTAACATTTAAGCCACTTTTAACAAAAGCTGTTTCTACATCTTTTAAATTTATTCTCCCCTCTATAGGCTCTTGATAAAATTCCATAGTATCAATTTCTTCTAATAACTTATTTTGAGTTGTTGTACCAATCAGATAAGGACTTCCATGTTCATAAGGAAAGACTTTCTCTGCTTCAATATAATGTTTCTTACCAAAAATATCATATTCAAACTGAAAACACAGCTGTTTCAAGGCTGAATTTCTCAAAAAACTAGCAATTGTAGTATAATTAACTTCTGTTTCCAAATAATTAGTTATCTTTTCTTTAAAACCAAGATAAATATCCTTTGGCATTGTTGCTTCCTTATATATTCTATGAACATAACCCAAATTATTAGCTATAAAGGTTATTTGTTCATTTTCTATAGCTCTTCTAGCTTTCATGGAGATTTCTGTACCATTAAACCACATATTTTTAGTAACTAGTCTTCTATTATTTGTTATCTGTCCAGTTCCAACATCAACAAAATTCTGAGAATGTAATGGAGTCGCTATCATATAAATATCCTCCATTGCCAGTCCACCTATAATAAATAGAGCAGCATAGTACATAGTTGATAAAGAAACACACTCACCTGCGCCTTTGTTATAACCGTCCTTTAAACGAAAAGAATTCATTGACTCAATTGTTTCAGTCTTCCAATAAGGTATAGCCTCAGTTGTGTACTTATCCAAACCAAAATGCTTTCTAATATCTATGTCAAAATAGTATTTGTCACCTTCATAACCAAAAAGCGCGTTACTCTGCCTTAATGTATCAAGATTAACGAATTGATCAAATCTTTTCAATTCCTTTTCTTTATTAGTTAAACCCCATGTATCAAGATCAAGATTGAAATCATATTGATTCATGATAAATTGTTTAATTCTTTGTAATTTCTTATTTAAATTCATCTTTTCAATATTCTTGAACCAAGGATCCTCTTTCCATTTCCAAATTATTGGTGACATAATATTGGCTAATACCAATGAGAACATCAATTCTGGAAAGATAAATATTTCCATATCTGATAAACTAACCGCAGACGAATATTTTTCCAAAGACTCTTTATTTTTTATATCTAACATATACCCACATCCATATAATATATTTAGTGTTTCCACCTATATAATTATACCATAAACTAATCAGTTATCTATATCTATATCTATCGATATGAAATTTCAAGCAACTTCCTCTTAGAATTCACACAAACTACATATAACAAGAATATACTAGTCTCATAAGTAAAGGGGGTGGTATATGCATTAACTGTTAAAATAAAATAAGGAGGTATGTATAATTAAAAATCGAGGTTTAATAAAAAAATAAATATAAATACAAAGTATATATAAAAAGAAAATAAAAATAAATAACTTTCTTTTTCATTCTGACCACATAGGCATTTGTCTATGTGGTCTTTTTTCACTTTATTTGGTAAAATGGTTAAAGAAAATAAATAGAATGGATGTGTTGTAAAATGCCTTTAGTAAATACTAAAGAAATGTTCAAAAAAGCCTATGATAAAGGCTATGCCATAGGAGCTTTCAATGTTAATAACATGGAGATTATACAGGGAATTACAGAAGCTGCAAAAAAACAACAAGCACCACTAATACTACAAGTATCATCAGGTGCCAGAAAATATGCTAATCACACATATCTAGTAAAATTGGTGGAGGCAGCTATTATTGAAACAGATTTACCAATTGCGTTACATTTAGATCATGGAGACTCTTTCGAACTATGTAAATCCTGTATAGATGGAGGATTTACTTCAGTAATGATTGACGGCTCACATCTCACATTTGAAGAAAATATAGCTCTAACAAAACAAGTAGTAGATTATGCTAAACCTAGAAACGTTTCTGTTGAAGGAGAATTAGGTAGACTAGCAGGAGTTGAAGATGAAATTAAAGTAAATTCAGAAGATGCTAGCTATACCAAACCTGAAGAAGTGGAAGAATTTGTTAAAAGAACAGGTGTTGACTCACTTGCCATAGCCATAGGCACAAGCCATGGTGCTTTTAAATTCAAAGGTGAAGCTAAATTAAGATTCGATATACTTGAAGAAGTAAGTAAAAGACTTCCAGGCTTTCCAATTGTACTACACGGCGCGTCATCAGTAGTTCCTGAATACGTACAAATAATAAATGAACACGGTGGAGATATTTCAGGCGCTAAAGGCGTTCCTGAAGATATGTTAAGAAAAGCTTCATCTATGGCTGTATGTAAGATTAACATAGATTCAGACTTGCGCTTGGCGATGACTGCCAAAGTTAGAGAAGCACTTGATGAGGATCCAAAGAACTTTGATCCAAGAAAGTTTCTATTACCAGCTAGAGATGCTATTAGAGATATTGTAGAACATAAAATAGTTGAAGTACTAGGCTGTAACGGAAAGGCTTAATTATGAAAATTAAAGGTATTCTTTTTGATAAGGATGGTACCTTGCTGGAATTCAATAAAACCTGGAGACCTATTGCCAATATGGTTGTTGAAGAGGTAGCAAAAAAATATGAAATAAATGATATGATAGCACTTGCAGAAGCTATTGGACTTTTTTCTGACAGGATAGATTCAGATGGTTCTTTATCTGCCGGCACAAATAAAGATGTTGCAATGGATATGCTCTCTATAATTAAAAAAACAAATGATGATAGTTATAAAATAATTGATATTGAAGAATATATTAAATGGTCTACTGAATTATTTAATAGAGTAGCAGCAGCGTTACCCTTTTATCCAGTTTTAGGCGGAATAGATACAATTAAACGTTTAAAGAAATCTGGTTACTATATCGGACTTTCTACTGCGGATTCTATAGAAAATGCAAAACTCTTTCTCAAAAAAACTGGTCTTGATATTTACTTTGACTATATAGGAGCCGATGATGGAATTATTAATCCCAAACCTGCAACTGACTATATGAATTCCTTCTGTGAAAGATATGCTCTTAAACCCAAAGAAGTTGTTGTTGTAGGCGATACTATGGTCGACATGAACTTCGGCATCAATAGTGGGGCAGGACTTATTGTAGGTGTATTATCAGGCACTGGAACAAGATCTCTACTAGACGGTAAGGCAACCATTCTCATCAATAGCATAAATGACTTGATTAAAGATGGAAAAGTTATATGGGAGGATATGTGATGAACTATCTATATAAGGGTTGGTTAAAAATATATAAGAAGGAATATAAAGGCAGGAATTTTGAAATTCTAGAAGATAAGGATGCTGTAGGAGCTCTAGTTGAAGATACTAATGGAAAGTTTTTACTAGTTAGACAATTTAGAGTGCCTCTAGGTCGGGAATCCTTGGAAATTCCTGCTGGGTGTATTGATAAAGATGGTCTTACTCCTGAAGAAATTATGGTTGAGGAGTTGGAGGAAGAAGGAGATCTCAATATCAAGGCTGAAGATTTAAAATTATTAATTACTTTCTGCCCAAATATTGGTATTAGTAAAAGTACTTACAGACTATATTATTGCAAATATAATGGTGTAGGTATAAGCAAAGCAATTGATGATCAAGATGTTTTTGAATCTTTATGGCTAACACCTGAAGAATATTTGGAAAAAATAGAAAAAAGAGAAATACTAGATGTTAAAAGTCAATTAGCCTACTATATGATAATGAACAAAAAAATGACTCAGTTTTAACAACTGAGTCATTTTTAATATAAATATATTTAATATTATCTTTTTGAAAACTGTGAAGCTTTTCTGGCTTTTTTCAGACCATATTTTCTTCTTTCTTTCATTCTTGGGTCTCTTGTTAAGAAACCTTCTCTTTTTAAAGCAGGTCTTAAAGTTGCGTCTGCTTCAAGTAAAGCTCTTGAAATACCATGACGAATAGCTCCGGCTTGTCCAGCTACACCACCACCAGTCACTTTAGCGATAACATCGAATTTACTTTCGTTTTCTGTAACAACCAAAGGTTGCTTAACGATCATAACTAAAATATCTTGGCTTAAGTATTCCTTAACTTCTCTATCATTTACTGTTATTGCACCTTTACCAGGTTTGAGGTAAACTCTAGCAATAGCATTTTTTCTTCTACCAGTTCCATAAAATTGTATATCAGCCATCGTATTCCTCCTTATCCTTTAATTTCTAAAACTTCTGGTTTTTGTGCTTGGTGTGGATGTTCACTGCCAGCATAAACATGAAGTTTATCTAATATTTGTCTTCCCAAAACATTGTGAGGTATCATACCTTTAACAGCAATTTGAATAATTCTGTCAGGATGTTTTTCCATCATAGTCTTGTATGGGATTTTTTTCAAGTTACCAACATAACCAGTATGTCTGTAATACATTTTTTGTGATTCTTTTTTACCAGTTAATTTAATTTTTTCCGCATTTACTACTATTACAAAGTCTCCTGAATCCAGGTGCGGAGTATAAGTTGGTTTATGTTTTCCTCTTAGGACTGAAGCAACTTCTGTAGCTAAACGTCCAAGAGTTTGTCCTTCTGCATCTACAACATACCATTTTCTTTCAATAGTACTGGGTGTAGCCATATATGTTTTCATAGGAATCCTCCTCTTTAGTTTTTCTTTAATTTCATTATACTTTCAACACTTTATGACCATCTTAAAAGCTGGGCTCTTGCTAAAAAAACATTCACAAAACTCAACACTCATTATATATAATTTAAGTCAAAGTGTCAATGTATTTTGTAAAATCCAGTCAATTCATAGAAATACATGCTTTTTTATGTTAATATTTTACTTAGGAATTAATATTTTGAATATATAAGGAGTTATTAAAAATGAAATACAAAGAAAAAACCGAAAACCTATTTAAGGATATACTCACAAACTTTGAAGATAGTTTTGGTGGTAATGTCTTTGATGAATCAATGTCAGATACACCTGCAAGAGTAGCAAAAATGTGGGGTAACGAACTACTTAAAGGTTATCGTATGCATCCAAAGGACATAGTTAAGCTATTTCCTAATACATCAAAAAATCCAGAGGAAATAGAAATTAACAATATTCCATTCTATAGTATGTGCGAGCATCACATGATGCCATTTTTTGGAAAGATGACAATTAAATACATACCTGGCAATTTTGTGTTAGGATTAAGTAAAATACCACGAGTAGTGGAAACTTATGCTAGAAGATTTCAACTACAAGAGCGTTTAGGTCAACAAATTGCAGATGCTATCGTAAACTATGGTAAAGCTAGGTCTGTAGAGGTTATAATAGAAGCAGAGCATACTTGTATGACTGCAAGAGGTATACAAGCTATTGGTAGCATGACTAAAACTAAATCAACAGCTTACGAACTAGCTAAATAGACTACCGATCAGGAGGTTTGAATGGGAGCTAAAAATATTAGAAATGAAGTACGTAGCAGATATAAAAACAGGATTAAAACAAATTTACTTTTTTTAATCCTTATTGTAATTATTATTGGTACTACACTATTTCTGGCTATTAAACCAACAACTAAAAACTGGACTATTACATCGGTCCCAGAAAACAAAGAAACCTTAGAAGGTATAGATGTATCCAATCATCAAGGTGAAATTTTCTGGAAAGATATTGATCAAAATTTAGTTAACTTTGCTTTTATTAAAGCAACTGAAGGTATAACCTTTGTTGACAAAAGCTTTGATAAAAATTGGAGAAAAGCAAAGGATGCAGGCTTTTTAGTTGGAGCATATCACTATTTCAATATAAATGATGATGGTGAAAAGCAAGCTAAACACTATATAAGTATAGTTCCAAAAGAAAAAAATACACTTCCACCTTTTATTGATATTGAAGAAATAGGTGAAGAACAGGCTAAATTAATTGTAGAACTCAGAGAATATGCAGAAATATTAGAGGATTATTATGGTGTTAAGCCAATCTTTTATGTTAATAGACAGACATATGAACTATATATTCGTGATAATTTTAAAGACTATTTGATTTGGTATGCAATATATGATAATCCACCACAAATTGATAATTGGTCATTTTGGCAGTTTACTGATAGTGGTAGTGTTAAAGGCATTGAAGGACCAGTTGACTTTAATAATTTTCAAGGTAACAAAGCTGACATAATGTTATTAACTAACTAAGAAACAAATTACTAAATATATAAAAATAGCGATACATATGTATCGCTATTTTTATATCTATAAACTTGTATATCCTTATAATGTCCTAGAATAAGCCTGTTATAACACCGTCAGCGTCGATATCCATATTACAAGCTGAAGGAACTTTAGGAAGACCAGGCATAGTCATAATATTTCCTGTTAGACAAACTAAGAAACCAGCACCCGCTGATAATCTTATTTCTGAAATAGTAATATCAAAACCAGTAGGACGTCCCAATTTAGTTGGGTCATCTGTAAATGAAAACTGAGTTTTAGCCATACAGATTGGAAGTTCACTATAACCAAGTTCATTTAATTGCTTAATAGTTTTTTCTGCACCAGCAGTAAAGTTTGCTTTATCAGCGCCATAGATTTTTTGAGCAATTATGTTTACTTTTTCTTTAATTGGTAATTTAGTGTCATAAAGTAATGTGAAGTTAGATTTCTTAGTTTCGATAGTCTTAACAACTTTCTCAGCCAAGTCTCTTCCGCCTTCTCCGCCTTTAGCCCAAACTTCTGATAAAGAAACTTCAACGTTTAATTTATTACAATTAGCTTCAACTAAGTCAAGTTCAGCTTTAGTATCAGTTGGGAAAGCATTGATAGCAACAATAACTGGAACACCAAATTTCCCTATGTTTTCAATGTGTTTTTCTAAGTTAGCAAAACCTTTAGAAACTGCTTCTAGATTTTCAGTTCCTAAGTCAGCTTTAGCTACTCCACCATGCATTTTAAGAGCACGAACTGTAGCAACAATTACTGTTACATCAGGTCTTAGGTCAGCAAATCTACATTTTAAATCAAAGAATTTCTCAGCACCTAAGTCAGCACCAAAGCCAGCTTCAGTTACTGTATAGTCAGCTAATTTCATTGCTGTTCTAGTAGCATTAACACTGTTACAACCATGAGCAATATTTGCGAAAGGTCCACCGTGTATGAATGCAGGTGTATTTTCCAATGTTTGAACAAGATTAGGTTTAATAGCATCTTTCATCAATAAAGCCATAGCACCTTGTGCTTTTAAATCACCAGCTGTTATAGGTTTTTTATCATAAGTATAACCAATTACTATTTTTGAGAAACGCTTTTTCATATCCATTAAATCGTCAGCAAGGCATAAAATAGCCATAACTTCTGAAGCAACAGTAATATCAAAACCAGTTTCACGAGGTACGCCATTAGGTTTTCCACCTAAACCTATAATGATATTTCTTAAAGATCTGTCATTTAAGTCGATAACACGACGGAAAACGATTGTTCTTGGATCTATGTTTAATAGGTTACCTTGTTGAATACTATTATCAATCATTGCAGACAATAGATTGTGTGCATAAGTGATAGCATGTAAGTCACCAGTAAAGTGTAGGTTGATTTCATCCATAGGAACTACTTGTGCATATCCACCGCCTGCAGCTCCACCTTTAACACCAAAACTTGGTCCAAGAGATGGTTCTCTTAAACAAACCATAGCTTTTTTGCCGATTTTAGAAAGGCCATCAGCTAAACCAACAGAAGTAGTTGTTTTACCTTCACCTGCTGGTGTAGGGCTAATAGCAGTTACAAGAATCAACTTACCTTCTTTTTCTTTGTTTAATCTTTTAACTGTTTCCATAGAGATTTTAGCTTTATATTTACCATAAAACTCTAAATCCTCATCACTAAGACCTAATTTCTTAGCTACGTTAATTATAGGATTTTTCTCCGCTTCTTGAGCGATTTCAATATCAGTTTTCATACTCATTTTTGTACTCTCCTTTATATTAAATTAATTTTGAACAATTTCATCATCGCTGAAATAGAGACCAATTTCTCTTTCAGCATTTTCTAAAGAATCAGATGCGTGTATTAAATTCTTAGTCATATTAATAGCTAAGTCACCTCTTATACTACCCATTTCTGCCTTCTCTGGATCTGTAGCTCCATTTAACTTACGAATTCCTGAAATCACGTTATCTCCTCCAATAACCATGTGAACAACAGGACCAGAAGTTAAATAATCAACTAAAGACGAAAAGTATGGTTTTTCTAAATGCTCATAGTAGTGTTTATCTAATTGTTCTTTAGTCAAATTTTGAATTTTAAGTGCTAATACTTTATAACC
>JAGXHX010000071.1 GCA_024635955.1 Bacillota bacterium | reverse complement strand
GGTGAAAAGGGTGTACTATACAAGGGATTTGGAACTAGGGATGAAGCTTTAGCTTTTGTCGGTTATCAAAGTGGAAATTTAATAGATGAAAATAAGATAGAAACTAATATTGCTATTTATGTTGATGGTAGTTATCGTGATGATGTTTATAGTTATGGTTTTGTTGTGGTTGATATTGTTAAAGATATCGTTTTACATGAACAAAAAGGTAGAGGAAATGATGAAGAGGCTGCTAAGTTAAGGAATGTTAGTGGGGAAATGAAGGGTGCCATGGAGGCTATGGCATATTGTTTGAATAATAATATAAAAGCGGCTACAATTTGTTATGATTATACAGGTATTGAGATGTGGGCACTTGGGTTATGGAAGAGAAATAATGTATATACTCAAGGTTATTATGATTTTTTTCAGAGCAGGAAAGATAGATTGACTATATATTTTAAGAAGATTAAGGGTCATTCTGGAGATATTTGGAATGAAAGAGCCGATATTCTAGCTAAGGAAGGACTTGAAGAGGGTTAATTATCTTGATTTAAAAAAAGAGATATTATATAATTAGGAAATGGGAACTGGTTTTACAGTGATTTTTATCCATGGAGGTATTAAATGATTATTAAAGATAAAGACAAAAAAAAAGAAATGCTTTTTGATGAGACTATTCTTACTAAAGAAGGTTATGAAAAGCTAACAGAAGAGTTAGAGTATTTAAAGAATGATAGTAGAGAAGATATTGCAGAGAGAATTAAGGTTGCTATTAGTTTTGGTGATTTAAGTGAAAACTCTGAATATGAGGATGCTAAAAGAGAGCAGTCATATTTGGAAGGTAAAATTGCTGACTTAGAGAAGAAGTTGCTTCATGTTAAGATTATTGAAGAAGAACTTGATTCTAAGAAGGTAAAACTTGGTTCTAGAGTTAAGGTTCAAAATCTTGAGACTAATGATGAAGTTATATTTACTATAGTTGGTTCTATGGAGTTTGATCCTGATAATTTGAAGATATCAAATGTTTCACCTGTAGGAAAAGCTATACTTGATAAAAAAGTTGGTACTACAGTTAAGGTTAAATTGCCTGTAGGAAATATACAGTACAAAATCATTGAAATAATGCAATAGTTTAGGGAGATTAAATGGAAAATGAATTAACCGAATTATTACAAATTAGAAGAAATAAAATTGATGCTTTAAGAAATAGGGGCATCGAGCCTTTTAGTGGTCGTTTTGAGAGAACTGATTTTTCATCTGATATAAAGAATGATTTTGAAAAATATGAGGGTAAGTTTGTTATTATAGCTGGTAGAATAATGGCTAAAAGAGAGCATGGTAAGACTGCTTTTGTTAATATTGCTGATATGCATGGTTCTATACAGGTTTATGTAAGACTAGATAAACTTGGTGAAGAAGCTTTTGAGAGTTTCATTAGTTTATTTGATATTGGTGACATTGTGGGTGTTGAAGGCGAAGTTTTCAAGACTCAAAAAGGTGAGATTTCCATTAAAAGTTCTAAGATTATTATGTTGACTAAAGGCCTTTTGCCATTGCCTGAGAAATATCATGGCTTAAAAGATGTTGAGTTAAGATATAGACAGAGATATTTGGATTTGATTATGAATCCAGAGGTTAAAGAGACCTTTATAGCTAGGAGTAGGATTATTAAGGAAATCAGGAATTTTCTTGACAGTAAAGATTTTCTTGAGGTGGAAACACCTGTCCTTCATCCATTAGCTGGAGGAGCTTCCGCTAAGCCTTTTATTACTCATCACAATACTTTGGATATGACTCTATATATGCGTATTGCGTTAGAGTTACACTTGAAGCGTTTGTTGGTTGGTGGTATTGAGAAGGTATATGAAATTGGCAGGGTGTTTAGGAATGAGGGTATGTCTGTAAGACATAATCCAGAGTTTACTCTTCTTGAACTTTATCAGGCTTACGGTGATTTGTCTGATATGATGAGTATTGCTGAAAATATGATTGCTGAGGTTGCTACTAAGGTTTTGGGCACGACTCAGGTAACTTATCAGGAAACTGTGATAGATTTTAAGCCTCCTTGGAAACGGATTTCTATGGTTGAGGCAGTTAATAAATATTCTGGAGTTGATTTTACAACATTAAAGGATGACGCTGGGCAAGGAAAGCATGTAAGGGCAAAATCACTATTGAGGGTAATGTTTGTAAAGGTGATTTATTGAATGAGATGTTTGAGGCTTACGTCGAGGAGCATTTGATTCAGCCGACTTTTGTTTATGATTATCCAATAGAGATTTCTCCTCTTGCTAAGAGGAAATCTGATGATCCTAATTTTACTTATCGTTATGAAGCGTTTGTTTTTGGTAGAGAGTTGATCAATGCTTTTAGTGAGTTGAACGATCCAATCGACCAAAAGGAAAGGTTCTTGAAGCAGGTAGAAAAGAAGGAGTCTGGTGACGATGAGGCTCAGCCTTATGACGAGGATTTCATTACTGCATTGGAGTATGGTATGCCTCCTGCTGGTGGTCTTGGTATTGGTATTGATAGGTTGGTTATGTTTTTAACTGATTCACCTTCTATCAGAGATGTTATTATTTATCCTACAATGAGAGATAAGAAGTAGGTTATTAAAATATTAAGTAAATATTATTAATAGAAATTGTATGAGAGCTTAGGCTCTCATTTTTTTGTTTATTTTAAAATATGAATATTTTATATTGCAATTAATTTATTATTGATTTATAATTAAATCAATTTAAAATTGAATTATACAATTTAGGAGGTATTTTAAATGAAAAAGATGGTGAAGTATAGAAAATATGTTTTTTCAATAACATTGGTGGTTTTTGGACTTGGTATTATGTTAGCGTCTCCTGTTAAGGCTGAGTATTGTTCTAACATTACAAGATCGGTAACTGGATATAATGTATTTGGAAGTTTAGTAATGAAGGAAACATTACATGCAAGTGGTTATAGCACAGCTCTATCTGGTGATGTTACATCTAAATGGCTTTCTACTGATAGATGTTATCTTCCAAATGATATTCAAAATGAGGTAACATGGACCGAGAAAATATATCACGGTGAATATGCCTGGGGATCTTTTAAAGTAGTAGTAGGTATTAATTCTCCATGGGGAGTGGTGACTTTAAGTCAAAAAACCTATAGTATGAAAATCTTATTTTAGAATTCGTTCATATATTTATTAGTTTACTTATTCTTTGTTTTACTTTTTTTAATGATATCTAATGGAGGCAGAATGTTAAAAATAGATAATTTAACTATAAGGTATGATCGTACAATTTTAGAGGATGTAAATATTTCATTTTCTAGAGGTACAGTTACTGTAATAAAAGGTTCATCAGGAACAGGGAAATCATCCCTGTTAAATGTTCTTGGCTTAATAAAAACCCCTAACGAAGATTGCACCTATTTTTTAGATAATGTTAATATTGACTTTAAAAATGAATTTAGTAAAGCTGATTTTCGTTTAAGACAAATTGGATTTATTTTTCAACAGAATAATTTAATTCAGGGACTAACAACTTTAGAGAATATTATGGTACCTTTAAGTATCGTTTCTGCTGATGAGAAAAGTATTACTGAGAAAGCAAAACACTTAATTGGTTTTGTTGGTCTGAACGAGGTTGCAAATAATTATCCTAGCGATTTATCTGGTGGTGAAGAACAAAGGGTTGCCATTGCAAGAGCCTTGATGAATGATGCTGAGATTATTTTAGCTGACGAGCCTACTGCTTCATTAGATTCTTTAAATAGTAGAAATGTTCTTCAACTGCTTCAAAAACTAGCTCATGAATTGAATAAGATTGTAATAATAGTTTCTCATGATGATACAGTAGGAGGGATTGCAGATAATCTATATGAAATAGAGAATAAGAAATTAACACTTGTTAAGAAGAATAATGATAAAAATGCGGTACTGCCCAATATTGAGAATTTGGGTAGAAAGAATATATTTAGATTTATAAGAAATTATGAAAAAAAGAGAAAAAAAGAAAAAGGATTAGGTAAAACGCTGATTATTACAACAGCCATGATAGCTGCAATAGCTACTTTGTTTATTAATTTTGGTGATTCATTTAGTCAGAAACAAAAGGAATTCATTGATTCTATATCTGAAAGAAGTCTTTTTGTTATTAATGATACTTTAGGTCTTGATTCTCAAATAAATTATGGTGCAGCTCTTAGTTTTTCTCAAAAAGAATATGACACTATAAATGGAATTAATAATATTAAAAAAATATATCCTTTTTATGAATTTACTTCATCTGGCTTTACGGATTTAAAAGGAAAGGAATCAGAATCAACTGTTGTTCTTAAAGATAATAGTAAAGTTGTAAAAAAATTAGTATATAACAATTATGATACGCCTAGTTTTTGTATTGTTCCTTTATATCCTGAAGAAGATATTTCAAATCTTCTTTTAAATAAAGTAAAGGATGGCAATATTAGGGATGGTCTTGTTCTTGCTAATTCCTTTGCGAAGACTTTAAGTGATAATCCTTCTGATCTTATAGGTAAGACTGTTGAGATTACTTGTTTTATTCCAACCAAATTATATGATACTGAAGTTACCAGGTCTCCAGATAATAAAGTGATAAAAGCTGATAAGCCTATACAAAAGGCTGTTACTATTAGGAAGAAAATAGTTGGTATTTTGGATGATATGTATGTAAATCAGAGATCAGAAGAAGTTGGAAATTATATTTTTCTTGATTATAAGGAGTTTATTGATTTAATTAATAAAAATAAGGATACAAATTATATAAAAACTAATCTGGAGTTTCCTGAAAAAGAGCTTATGCCAAGTGCTTTGATGGTTTATGTGAATAGTTATGATGATGTTCCTACTGTTAAATCTAAAATCGAAAATATTTCATCTGATTTTCAAGTTATTAGTAAAGGAGCTGATCTTGAAAAAATACAATACAATTTAAATATGATAAAAAACAGTATGTGGGTGGTATCTTTAGTTTTGGTTGGTGTTGTTATGACTATGTTTGGTTTTGTCTATTATTTCAAGAACCGGACTAGAAAAAAGGAAGTTGCAATATTAAAGGCTTTGGGTATTACTAGAAGGGATGTTATTTTTCTTATTGGTTATGAGATGATTTTTATTTCTCTTAAGACTTTCATTTTATCCTTATTCTTTATTTTACTTATTGTTCTTGGCAGTAGGGTTTTATTGATTGATAGTCTTTTTGTTGTTACGCCTTTTTCTCTATTGTTTTGTTTTTTCTTATCTGTATTTATTGTAACTGCTTCGGGTATATCTTCTGTTTGGAGAACTAGTCGGATAGATATTATTGATGCAATTAGAAATAATAAATAGTGGTTAAAGATAAAACTGGAAAATTGTAAAGATAACATTAATTATAAGTACTGAAGGTAAGTAAAATGAAAAACAATGTAATCTTATCTATCATCTTTTTAATTAATATCATTACAAGTTTTATTGTTGTGACATCTTTATTGATAGATGATAAAAATTTTAGAACAGATTTATAAAAATAAGGAGATGAAAGTATGAAAAAAAGAAAATCAATTATTAAAATTATAGCATTGAGTCTGTTTATTTTTTTTACCGGAACATCTATAGTATTTGCAATAAACCCAGACGGATACATTTGCAGTCATAGTTATCATACATTCGGCGATAAGGTCATGACTGGAGGAGTCGGAAATTATGGAAGTAATAGAAGATATTATTGGACAAGTGGATTGAGCACCACATTCAAGGGATATGCTTCAAATGCAGTTTCTAATTGGGTAAATACCAGCCCAGGTTATCCATATGTGACAACATCAATATCTATTAGAGGAACTACTAATCGCTCTGCTGCAATGTTCGAATTTTGGGACGCTACTCTTCCTGCGGGCGTTCTAGGAATGACAACTTTTTGGGTTTATAGCAATCAGATAAATTTAAATTCAGTAGGAGCATTGCCTCAAAATTATGGATGGACCCAAATGTTAATGTCTACTGATAATATGATTTATTATGGAGTGACAGCTGCTCAATGTAAGGCAACTTTTGCTCATGAATTAGGACATGCAATGGGGCTATCACATCAAAACAATAACAAGTATAGTATAATGTGTCAATCTAAATATGATAGAATAGCTTCACAAGCAGCAGCGATAGATTGTAATGCTATTAATCATTTATATTAGTTAGGAGGAATTAATTTTGAAAAAATTATTTATTTATTTAGTTATATTATTTACATTTTCAAATTTACTTGTTGGATGTAATAAAAATACATCCGAGGTAAACTCTTTAGCGATGAAAAGAGATTTAACTGTGGCATTAGAAAATTCGTTTAAGGGTCAAATTAAAAACAATAAAGTTATTGAAATAAATTCAATTACTGATTCAATGTTTAGTCCCGATCTGAATTTTATTTTTGGTAAAGCTGATGAGGTAGTAAGAGGTACAGTTAAAAATATTGAGTATACAAATTATTCTGGTTTAGCTTGGACCAAAGCGGATATCCTAATAACAGAATCATATAAGGGTGTATTGAAAGAAGGTGACTTAGTTTCAATATTTATGTATGGTGGATATATTAAACTGGAAGATCATATTAAATATTATAAAGACGATTTTAGATTTGAAAGTATGACTGATAATGAAATTAAGAACACAATTCTTGAAGAAAAAGACAATGGAAAGCCACTAATTAAAGTTGGTGATGATTTATTCTTTCCATTAATAAAACCTGCTGAACATATGCCTTTTCCTGAAGGTTCATTTGAAAACTTATCTGTTGCTGGAATATTGCATATAAATAAAGATGGTAAGTTTATACAAGATTATTATGATGAAGGTAAGAAAACGACTAAAGTTTTTACTGTAGATGAAGTGAAAAATAAAGTTTAATAGAATTTGATTCTTTATATAATTTGTTTTATAGATTCGGGGGAGAAATGAAAAAATATATAATATCAACTTTAATCTAATTAATTATTATAATAACAAGTTTAATTGTGGCTACATCTGTATACATAGATGAGAAAAGAGATAGATTCACATCTGATATTACTTTTCGAGATGAAAATAGAAAAATATATATAATAATTTAATTAGAAATTATCCTGAAAAACCAGAAGCATGGTTTAGATTAGAGATTATTAATGAATATAGGAATGAAATAAGTTGTATAGAATTTTTAAGAAATGCTATGAAACTTGATAGTGATTTTATTGGAGAAGGTTTATTTATTATTGAACATTTTCTAAACAGAAATGGATTAAGTGATATAGGGATATTAAAGATGAAATGAATGATTGGCTAGAAGAAATGTCAGAGGTAGTTATAGAAAAAAATTATTAAGAGTCACATCTTCGTGATTGGGAAGAGTTATATAATGCTGATTTGACAGTTGAGCAAAGATCTATTTTAAAAGAAAAATTAGAAAAATTGGAAAGAATAAAAAAATTGATGATAGCAGTTAAGAAGTTGAAATATTCAAATGGAAATTTATTGATAGTAGGAGTTTTTCTTGATATACAGAGGCTTGATAAAAGTGATTTACAGGATGTTTGGACAGAAGTATTTAGTATTTTTAATGAATTGGGGAAAAAATACATTATTTTTGATTTGAAAAATAATAATGACTTAGTTAAAAGATTTTCACTTGTTGATAATTCAATACTCTATGAAAATAAATCATGACAAATAGTGGTGAATAATGTACACCAATAACAACATATAATAAAATAAGGATAATCAGGGAAAGATGGTAGACATATTACCGTCTTTCCCTATTTTTTAAACCTGATTTGTAGTAGAATAATAGTATGTCATAATTTTTTTTAAGGGAGGCAAAATGAGCTATTTAGCCCTTTATAGAAAACATAGGCCTGTTAATTTTGCAGCCTTGGTAGGACAAGACCATGTAGTAAGAACATTGAAAAATGCCCTTACTAAAAACATGGTTACACATGCATACCTATTTTCAGGAGTTCGAGGCACAGGCAAAACAAGCACAGCCAAACTATTAGCCAAAGCACTAAACTGCTTGGATTTAGTTGATGGAGAACCTTGCAATAAATGCATGAACTGCCTAAAAATAAATGAAGGCAACTTCATGGATATAATAGAAATAGATGCTGCCTCAAATAGAGGTATTGATGAAATAAGAGACTTAAGAGAAAAAATAAAATTCATGCCAGTAGAAGGCAAAATGAAAGTCTATATAATAGATGAAGTACACATGCTTACTGGAGAAGCTTTTAATGCACTTTTAAAAACATTAGAAGAACCACCTGGACACATAGTATTTATACTAGCAACAACAGAACCTCATAAAATACCCCTTACAATACTATCTAGATGTCAAAAATTCGACTTTCATAAAATTACCAATGATGTTCTAATAGAAAGATTGAAATATATAGCAGAAGATAGCAATGGAAAAATATCAGAAGAAGCACTAACCCTTATAGCAAAACTAGCAGGGGGAGGACTTAGGGATGCCATAAGTTTACTAGACCAGTGCCTAACATCCTATGAGGATGAAGTTAGCGTAGAAGACGTAAGCCAAATTGCTGGTATAGTAGAAGATAAAAAAATAGTTGAACTATTTCAACAACTGGCAGATAAGGACGTTTCTAGGATTATGACCCTTTATGAAGAACTTAAAAATCGCGGAAAAAGTATTGGTCAACTTCTAAATGATATAATAGAAGGACTAAGAAATATACTAGTCATAAAATCAGTGCCAAATCCAGAACAGTTTATAGCAGCAGGAACAGAAATGATTTTTGATCTAAAAAAAGTAGGAGATAGATTTTCCAAAGATGAAATATTAAACTGGATCTATAAACTAAGTGAAGTAGAAAGCAGAATGAAATACAGCATACACCCTGACATACTTCTTGAAGTAGAACTCCTAAAAGGAAGTACTGGTAATCCAGTAGGGGTACAAGATGATAATAAAATTGAAGAAAAAGTTGAAGAAAAAGTTGAAGACAAAGTTGAAAACAAAGCTGAAAATAAAATAGTGAATAAAGTTAAAAAAGTAAATAAAGTAGATGTAGAACTACCAACAGTCAAAAATGATACTGTGGAAGTTGAAGAAAATAAAAGTGTTAAATTAGATGGAGAAAAACTCTGGCATCGGTTCATTATAGTTATAGGCGAAAAGAACAAAAGTGTTGAGGCCTATTACAAAGGTGCAGTTGGCCATGTATTGATGGACAATATAATGACAATATATTTTGACAAAGAAAAATCAGGCTTTCATAAATCAAGAGCAGAATTGCCAGAAAATATCGAATTAGCAGAAAGTATACTAAAATATCTGGCAGGACGAAAAATTAAATTAATCATAGAGTTCACAGAAGATATAGAAAAAAAACAAGATAATAATTCAGATGACAAAATATCAGAAATATTTGGAGATAATATAAAATACATTAATGAATAGGAGGCTTTATATGAAAATAGGTGCAATAATCCTGGCTGCAGGAAAGGGTACAAGAATGAAATCTAAGTATCCTAAGGTTTTGCATAAAATTTTAAATAAGCCAATATTAGGCTACGTTACAGATGCAGTAAAAGAATTAACAGAGGTAAAACCAATAATAGTCATAGGACACGGTGGAGAATATATAAAGGAATACTTTGAAGATTCCTATATATATAGAACTCAAGAACAACAATTAGGAACTGGGGATGCAGTAAAAGCAGGAATGGATGCATTAGAAGACGAAGATGCTGTAATGGTATTATGCGGAGATGCACCAATGATAACCTCAGAAATTTTAAAGATAATGACCAAACAATATATAAATAGCGGAGCTAAAGCCTTAGTATTGTCTGCAGATGTAGATATTAGTAAAGGTTATGGTAGAATCATTAGAAATAATGAAGATGGTTTTGAAAGAATAACTGAAGAGAAAGATGCCAATGAAGAAGAAAAATTAATAAAAGAAGTAAATTCTGGTACATATATTTTTGATAAAAAATTATTAGAGGAAGCACTTTTAGGATTAACAAACCAAAACTCCCAGGGAGAGTATTACCTGACTGATGTATTAGAAATATTCAAAAAACAAGGACTTATAGTTGAAGTTTGCAAAGCAGAAGATGATAAAGTGATACTGGGAATAAATAACAGAATTCAACTTGAAGATGCCACAAAAATTTTAAAAAGAAGAATAAATGAAAAACATATGATGGCTGGAGTAACAATTGAAGACTCATTATCAACTTACATAAGTAGTGAAGTTATCATTGGGGAAGATGTTGTTATCGGACATAATGTTAGTATAACTGGTAAAACAATAATTGGAGAAGATGTGGCGATTGGACCTAACACAATAATCAAAGATAGTATTATTGGTTCTGGAACAACTATTATTTCTTCAGTGATTTTAGAAAGCAAATTAGGAAGTGATTGTAATATCGGTCCCTTTGCTTATCTTCGCCCAGATAATGTATTAGGTGATAGGGTAAAAGTTGGAGATTTTGTTGAATTGAAAAAAACAAAAGTTGGTGATGGAAGTAAAATACCTCATCATAGTTATATTGGAGATGCTGTTGTTGGAGAAAAAGTCAACATTGGAGCAGGTACTATAACCTGCAACTATGATGGAGAACATAAATACCAAACAACCATAGATGATGGAGCTTTTATCGGCAGCAATTCGAATTTAGTTGCACCAATTAAAATAGGTAAAGAGGCATATGTTGGAGCAGGATCTACAATTACCAAAGATGTTCCAGATAGAAATCTAGCTATAGCAAGGGGAAAACAAATAGTTAAAGACAACTGGAAAAAGAAAAAATAGGAGGCATATAATGGAAAGAGACGGCAGTTTAAAAATATTTACAGGTAATGCAAATCCTGAATTGGCCAAGGAAATAGCAGAACAACTAGGAGTACCTGTTATAGATTCTGTAGTTACTCAATTTAGCGACGGTGAAACTCAACTTCAAATAAATGAAAGCGTCAGGGGAGCTGATGTTTTTATTGTTCAACCGACATCTCAGCCAGTAAATGAATATTTAATGGAACTATTAATAATTATAGATGCAGTTAGAAGAGCTTCCGCTAGAAGAATTACAGCAGTTATACCATATTATGGATATGCCAGACAAGAACGTAAATCAAAAGCTAGAGATCCTATTACAGCAAAACTAGTAGCCAACCTAATAGTTGCTGCCGGCGCAAGAAGGGTAGTTTCAATGGACCTTCATGCTAATGCAATCCAAGGATTTTTTGATATACCATTTGATCATTTACCTGGAGCACCTATTTTAGCTGAATACTATAAAAAACTAAATTTAGATAATATCTGTGTGGTTTCACCTGATCTTGGAGGTGTTACAAGAGCGAGAGATCTTGCCAATAGAATAGGAGCAGAGTTTGCTATAATTGAAAAAAGAAGACCTAAAGCCAATGTTTCTGAAGTGTTAAATGTACTTGGTGATGTTGAAGGCAAGGACTGTATACTTGTTGATGATATGATTGATACAGCAGGAACGATAACCAAAGGTGCAGAACTATTAAAGAAATTTGGAGCTAAAACAGTTAGAGCGTGCTGTACGCATGCTGTATTATCAGGCCCTGCGATTGAAAGAATTCAAAATTCTTCACTTATTGAAGTTGTTATAACAAATACAATAAGACTACCTGAAGAAAAGAAAATAGAAAAGATTAAAATTTTATCAGTAGCACCATTTTTAGCTAAAGCGATAATGAATATTCATGGTGATGAAAGCGTCAGCAGACTAATTACATAGAAAAGAGATAAAAAAAGAACATCAATGATCCCCATCTTTACAAGATGAGGATTTTTGAGTTATGAAAAAGGGAGTAATTATGAAACTAATAGTAGGCTTAGGAAACATAGGTAAAGAGTATCAGCGGACAAGACACAATATTGGCTTTATGTTTTTAGAATATTTAAAAGAAGACTGGAATCTAGAATTTAAAGAGGAGAAAACCTTTAAAGGCTTTGTTGCAAGTAATGTCATTGATGGAGTTAAAACCTACTTTTTAATGCCAACAACCTATATGAACCTAAGTGGAGAGTCAGTGCAAGCCTTAGCCAGTTATTATAAAATTGAAATAGAAAATATTTTAATAATTTATGATGATATGGATTTGCCGGTTGGAGAGAGCAGATACAAGAAAAAAGGCTCCTCTGGTGGACAAAATGGCATGGCTGATATAATCCAAAAACTTGGTACTGATAAAATCAACAGACTAAAAGTTGGAATAGGCAAAGGTCAGGGTTACTTGAAAGGTAAGGATTATGTTTTAAGTAAATTTGATAGTGAGGAATCAATCATTATCAAAGAACAGATAAAAGTACAAGAAGAAGGGGTACGCCTTTTTATAAAATCAGACATAGAAAAAACTATGAATGAAATGAACAGGAAAAAAAATGAACAAAAAGAACAAGATAATTAAGGAAATAATTGAAAAAGGAAGTATTTTCAAAGACCTTAAAAAAGATCTGTTACGTGGAGAAAATAGTATTGGTGTAACAGGACTTGCATTAGGTGATGAAGTCTTTTTCTATCAAGGCCTACAAAAGATCTTAGATAAACCTTTATTTATAGTAAAAGAACAACAAGAGGCCGAAAGCCTCTTTTTTCTGATGAAAGAATGGCTTGGAGACAAAGTTCAACTTTTACCAAAAAGGAATATATTACCCTATAGAACTATTCTAAAAGGCAGAGAATTAAAAAACACCAGAATTAAAATACTAAAAGACCTTTTAGAGGGTAATATTGATATTTTAATTTTGAGTGAAGAATCATTAATTGAAAAATATATTCCTGTTGAGGAATTCAAAAAAAATATTTTGACGCTAAAAAAGGATATGATTTTAGATAGAAATAAATTAATTGATGGTTTAGTTAATTTGGGATTTCAAAAAGAATCTATATTAGAGTTAAAAGGTCAATTTTGCGTAAGAGGAGATATTATTGATATATTCCCTGCTAGTGAGGAAAATCCTGTTAGACTGGATTTCTTCGATGATCAACTAGAAAAAATCAAGGAATTTGATATTGATAATCAAAGAACTATAAGTGAGGTAGCTGAAATCCTAATATATCCAACATCTGATATATTAGCACCTGATGGTTTAGAAGATATAGTAGAAAAATTATGGGTAGACGCCTCAGAGGATATAAGAGATGAGTTAGAAATTATGAAAGCTGGCATATTCCAAGAAGAAAATGAAAGATTTTTTCCTGCTTTTTATGATAATTTAGCAAATATTTTAGATTATTGTTTTAGAACACCACAAGTAGTTATTAATAATTATACTGATCTTCAAGTAAGGAAAGATATTTATTATGCTTCTCTTATGGATGATTATATAGTAGGTGAAAAGGATGGCTTAATTCATCCTATACAAAAGGAAGGTTTTATTAGTAAGGATTTTCTTGAAATATTTCAGGACAGACAACTAATATATACTGCCTTATTTGATAGTTTCGAGTCTAGTCATGATAGCAATTATTATTATGAGAAGAAACAGATAATATCCTTTCATAGTGACTTAGATGCTTTTATTACGGAGGTTATAAAATTACTGTCGGAGAATATTAGAATATATCTATTTTCTAGTAGTAAAGAGAAATCAGCTAGTCTAGAAAGTTTTTTTGATGAAAGAAGTTTAATTGATAGCAGAATAACTTTTGTTGAAGGTTATCTTGAAGAGAGTTTTGTTCTTTATGAACAAAGAATTGCTTTAATTGGAGAAAAAACTATCTTTGGTCAGAGTAAAAAGTCAGCTGATAGAAAACGCAGGAAGAAATTAAATCCTTTTATTGATATAAAAACTGGGGATTATGTTGTTCATGATGAATATGGAATCGCATATTATAGCGGAATTGAACAAAAAGAAATTCTAGGTGTGGTCAAGGACTACCTTATCTTGCAATTTCATGGTACCGCAAGATTGTTTCTCCCTGTGGAAAAAATGGATGTTATTGAAAAATATATTGGAGCAGAAGGGCATAAGCCTAGATTATCTAATTTAAGTAATAACGAGTGGAGAAAAACCAAAGAGAAGGTTAGGATATCAGTAAGTGATATCGCCAAGGACCTGCTTCAACTTTATAGCCAAAGGAAACTAGCTAAGGGTTTTGCTTACTCAAAAGATAGTACTTGGCATAGGGAATTTGCTGATAGATTTCCCTATATTGAAACTATTGATCAAGAAAAAGCGATAGAAGATGTTAGAAAAGATATGGAACAGACTATGCCCATGGATAGGGTTATTATCGGAGATGTAGGGTATGGTAAGACTGAAATTGCCTTAAGGGCTGCATTCAAGGCAGTGATGGATAGTAAACAGGTAGCTTTATTATCACCTACTACTGTTCTTTCTCAACAGCATTATAGAACTTTTATGGAAAGATTTAAAGATTTACCTTTTAATATTGGGATAATGAATAGATTTGTCCATAAAAACCAACAAAAAAAGATTCTTGAGGATCTAGCTTGTGGGAAAATTGATATTTTAATTGGAACCCACAGGATTTTGTCCAAGGATGTAGCTTATAAGGATTTAGGTTTGTTGGTAATTGATGAGGAACAAAAATTTGGGGTTGTACATAAGGAAAAGATTAAAAATTTGAAGAATAATATTGATAGTTTGGTTCTTTCTGCCACTCCTATTCCTAGAACTTTGCATATGGCTTTGGCTGGTGCCAGAGATATGAGCGTTATTGAGACTGCACCTAAGGAAAGATATCCTGTACAGACTTATGTTTTAGAGCATGATGATAATATAGTAAGGAACAGTATTCTTAAAGAGTTGAAAAGAAGTGGGCAGGTATATTATGTCCATAATCGTGTACAGACTATAGAAGCTAAAAAAAGTAAACTTGAGAGTTTGGTTCCTGAGGCAACAATTGGCATAGCTCATGGTCAGATGGATGAAAAAACATTGGAATCTAGGATGATGGGATTCCTTGAGGGTGATATCGACATACTTTTATGTACTACTTTGATAGAAAATGGACTTAATATTAAAAATGCTAATACTTTGCTGGTAGATGATGCTGATAATTTAGGTTTGGCACAAATATATCAACTTAAAGGTAGGGTTGGCAGAAGTAATAGAGTAGCTTATGCGTATTTCATGTTTGATAAGCATAAAATTTTAAGTGAAACTGCTCAAAAGAGATTGAAAGCTGTCAGGGAATTAACAGAGCTAGGTTCTGGTTTTAAGATTGCTATGTTGGATTTAGAAATTAGAGGTGCTGGTAATCTGCTTGGTAAGGAACAACATGGTCATATGGTTTCTGTTGGTTTTGATTTATATTGTAAGATATTGGAGGATGAAGTTAATAGATTGGCTAATTCTACTGTTGAAGAAGATGCTCCTGTAGAGCTTGATTTGAATATTGATGGTCATTTACCTGGTAACTATATTGGTGATGATATTGTTAAGGTTGAGATTTACAAGAAGATTGCCGATGTTACAAAGAGAGAGGGTTTGCTGAGTTTGATTGACGAGGTTACAGATAGGTTTGGTCCTATTCCGAAAGTTGCTGAAAATCTTTTTCTAATGGCTAATATTAGGATTTTGGCACATGAGGCTTTTGTGACTAAAATTAAGAAGGACGGAATGAATTTTAATATATTTATTAAGTCTGGAGAATATAATTTGGGAGAACTTCAGAAGATAAGGCAGAAGTTTAAGGGTAAGGTTATATTTAATGAGAATTCTATTATTTTTTTCGGTGAGTGTAAACTTTACCTTTTAGAGCATTTTTTGAAGGAATTAAAATAATTTTCACTTTTTCTTCACAATAAAATCAGTGTATCAATATTTGATTGTAGTAATGTAGGGAGTATGATATTATTTAGTTTATAAAGAAATTCAGGAGGTGGAGAATTGAAGTTGTTTAAAATATTATCTGTTTTGTTTGTTAGTGTTTTGTTAGGTGGTGTACTTCTAACTGGCTGTGAAAACAAGGGAGAGGTAATTGCTGTTGTTAATGGGGACAATATTTATGCAAATGATTTTAATAACATGATAAGCGGTCTATATGGTACGTCGGGTGATGCAACAGAGGCCGAAAAACAGAGTATATATGAGAGTTTGATTAATTCTAAGTTAATTGAACAGGAATCTAAAGCACGTAAGCTTAGTATATCTGATAAAGATATAGATGCATATTTACAGCAAGTTATTGCTGCAAATGGGGTTGCTAGTAAAGATGATTTTTACAAGCAATTAAAAGATACATATGGATACAATAAGGATTTTGTAGATAGTTTGATTAAGAGTTCTATGGAAGAGAAGAAATTGTATGATGATGTTATATCTAAGGATGTAAAGATAGATGAAGCTGTAATAAAAAAAGCATATGATGATAATCCTAGTAAGTATAAGATGGTAGAAGTAAGTCATATTCTTATTGCTGTTGATGAGACTCAAACTAAGGAGGTGGCATTGGCTAAGGCTAAGTCACTTATCGCTAGGTTGAATGCAGGTGAGGATTTTGCTGCTTTAGCTAAGGCTAATAGTGCTGATACTGGTAGTTCTGTAAATGGTGGTGTAATGACAGGTTATTTTGGGTCTGATAATACTACTTATGTTCCAGAGTTTGTTGCAGCATCAGTGAAGCTTAATAAAGGTGAATTTACTCAAGCGCCTGTTTTATCTCAGTTTGGTTATCATATAATTAAGGCTGATGATGTTAAATCAAGTTTTGATGATGTTAAGGATTATGTGACTGAAATTGTATATGGACCAATTAAGGAGAAAGCTTTTATAGATTTTATTGATAAATTGGCAAAAGATGCTAAGATAGAAAGAAAGATTACGTTTGATTTAACTAAAGATGAAGTCGATACTACAAAACAATAATAATAAATATGCTTTAATAACTTGCATTGCTACTACTTTTTATGTAGAATATAGCATATAAGGATTAAAAAACATTATTCGAGGAGGGTTTTTAATGAACAAAGGTGAGTTAGTTAGTAGCGTTGCTACTGGCGCAGGATTATCTAAAAAAGATGCTGAAAAAGCAGTTGCAGCAGTATTTGATTCAATTACTGAAGCATTAACACAAGGAGATAAAGTACAACTGGTTGGATTTGGAACTTTCGAAGTTAGAGACAGAGCAGCTAGAACAGGTCATAATCCAAAAACAAACGAATCAATTCAAATTCCAGCTTCAAAAGTACCAGCCTTTAAAGCGGGTAAAGCTTTAAAGGATACAGTAAAGAAATAGTATGAAAAGACCGGAATTTACCGGTCTTTTTTTATGAAAAATTATGAGGATAGATAAGTATTTGAAGATCACTAGACTTGTCAAGAGAAGAAGCGTTGGCAAGGAGCTTTGTGATAGTAAAAAGATTGTTGTTAATGATAAGTTTGTTAAGGGTAGTTATGAGG
>JAGXHX010000070.1 GCA_024635955.1 Bacillota bacterium | reverse complement strand
AAATTTCTTTGGTCCATTTGCTTTCAAAATTAATAAAGTGGATCATGCCGTTGAGTTTTTAAACCGTAAAAAACTTAGAAAAATAATAAATTATTTAGTGTTTAATAGTCCTGGGAAAGTCAGCAGAGAAGAAATGAAAAGAGTTTTTTGGGATAAAGACAAATCATTTGATATTGATGCTAATCTGAGGGTCACAATTTGTAATATAAGAAAAATTTTAGACAAGATCGGTTATGCAGACATGATAATATGTGAACAATCAAGGATTTATATTAATAGTAGATATGCTGTTAATAACGACTTTAAGAAATACATAGCATTGTATAAGAAGGCAAAATTATTTTATAAAAATAGAGAGTTATGTCAAGCAGAAAAATATCTTAAAAGAATTGTTTCATTAAATATAGATGTGGTCTTTAAAGATTTGAGTTGGGACTATCTAGAAAATAAAGTTAGAAATCAAGTACAACTTATTATCAGCAATTCATTAGAAATGTTATTAGCAATAACTAAAAGCAATAATAATTGGAACAAAGCTGAAGATTATGCTAGAAGACTAACAGCTATTAATAAAAAACACATAAATGAATTGATTTGTATTCTCCAGAGAAATGGACGTAATGATGAGGCCGATGACTTAATAAAAAATAAAGATAAAAAAGGAAAATCTTTAACGAATATATTTTTCCCTGAATAAGTTGCCGTTGACATCATAGTATTATATAATCAATATATATTATTAATATTGAAACAAGTATAATATGTTGAAAGATAAGGTGGATATTATTAAAGGTATAATAAAATATTTAGACCATATTAAAGAAATGGATCCTGCGGCAAGATCATATTTAGAAATAATATTATTGTATCCTTGTGTACATATAATGTGGAATCATAGGATTGCAAATTATTTATATAGACATAATATGATTTTTTTAGCTAGTTGCTTAGCTTTAAGAGGAAGAAAAAAATGGGGAATTGAAATTCATCCTGGTGCTCAAATTGGAAAAAAATTCTTTATAGATCATGGTATGGGTGTTGTAATTGGTGAAACAACTATAATTGGTAATAATGTAACTATATTCCAAGGGGTAACTCTTGGAGGTACAGGCAAAGAAACGGGTAAGCGTCATCCTACAATTGAAGACAATGTTATTATTGGAGCTGGAGCTAAAGTTTTAGGCCCTATAGTTATTTCTAAAGGAAGTAAAATCGGAGCTGGAGCTATTGTAATCAAAAACACAGAAGCAAATTCTACTACAGTTGGACTTGCGGCTCATACTATTAAAATAGGCAATAAAATATTTAGCAGACAGATTATCTATAAGGATATAGAAAAATAAATAAGTGTTTTATAAATATGGTAAATAAACATTATTTTTGTTATAATAATCTTCGCATCAATAATTTATATTAAGCTAATTAATAATGGAGGCAAAATGTCAAATAAGTTTTACAAAAGAAGTGTTGTTCGAAATAGTTTATATTTTTTAGACTTTGTAATATTGAATATAGTATACTTCTTATCTCTTTATTATCTTACAAGAAGTTTTGAATATCATGAGATAATAACCTTATTAATGGTAGTTATAATAACTGTTTTAAGTTTTAGATTATATAATATGTATCAAGAACTTGAGCATATCAGATACAGAAAATTATTGGTTAAATCATTTATCGCAAATGGAGTATCGACTTTTGGCGCAGGTATAATTTTTCTTTGGAGGCAAAATTATGGCGAAAGGATGATTGTTAGAGTTTTTTTAATTACCTTTATAATAACAACTTTAACAAGATTTTTTGCTAAGTACTACATCCAATTTAAATACAAGAAAGCTAATGTGCTAATAATAGGTTATGAAAATGATATTAAGGATATTATAAAGAAGTTTTTTATTAAGTATCATCTAACATATAATATGTCTTATATAAGTCCGGAAAATATTGAGGCGGAGGTATTTGAAAATATTGATGAGGTATTAGTTTCACAAAATATATTACCGAAGAAAAAAGAAGAAATAGTAGCATATATTCTTAAAAACAATTTAAGTTATAAAATTGTCCCTGGGAATTATGAGATTGTTGTATCTACATCTATGGAAGGTCAAATATATGATAGTTTTATTTTCTATAAAATGTCATCAAGGAGATTAGCTTATAAGTTCTTTAAAAGATTAATAGATATTGTAGGATCACTAATATTATTTGGCATTTCTTGGCCTTTTATGATTATTGCAATTATAGCTTTAAAATTAGAAAATTTTAGGGCACCAATATTCTATACTCAAACAAGAGTTACAATAAATGAAAATATTTTTGATGTATTAAAATTTAGAAGTATGATTGTAAATGCTGAAGAAATATCCGGAGCTGTAGTAGCTCGAAAAAATGATGAGAGAATAACTAGGGTAGGATTAATTTTAAGAAAGTTCAGGATAGATGAACTGCCACAAATATTGAATGTTTTAAAGGGTGATATGAGCCTAGTAGGTCCAAGACCAGAAAGACCAGAATTTACAAGTAAGTATGATAAGAACATACAGCTATACAATTACAGACATAGAGTGAAGGCTGGTCTGACAGGATTAGCTCAAATAAGTGGCTACTATAGTACAACTATAGAAGATAAATTGAAACACGATTTATTTTATGTTGAGAAACATTCTATTCTTTTAGATGTTAAAATAATATTACTTACATTAGAAGTTATATTGGATCCATCCAAGTCGGAAGGTCAAGGGGATTATGCTTCGTTAGAAGAAATATTGAATAAATTTAAATACAAAATAGAAAAGGTAGATAATATACATAAAATTGTAAAGATTAGTTTGAAAAATTAAAAACATAGAAAATAAATGGTTTGTATTATACAACCATTTTATTTTTTATTTAAAGATAATTAACAATTTACCTTTAAAATTAATTTATAAATGTTATAATAATACTATATGATTAAATCAAGGAGGTATAAGAAATATTATGTCTTTTGAAAAAAAAATTAACGAGTTAGGAATTACCATCCCAACACCTGCGAAACCGGCGGCAGCTTATGAGCCAGGAGTACTTGTGGATGGGATTATTTATGTTTCAGGTCAATTACCAATGTTAGAAGGTGCACTTCAATATAAAGGTATGGTTGGTGCTGATGTAAAGGTAGAAGATGCTTATAAAGCAGCTAGAATATGTGCTTTGAATGCACTTGGTGTAGTCAAAAGTATGACTGGTAGTTTAGATAATGTTGAAAGAATTATTCAAGTTCAGGGATTTGTAAATTCTCAAAATGATTTTACAAATCAACCAAAAGTAATAAATGGTGCATCTGATGTGCTGGTAGAAATTTTTGGAGAAGCTGGTAAACATGCCAGATTTGCTATTGGTAATAGCGGTCTTCCACTAGGCGCATCTGTCGAAGTTGGAATGATTGTTAAAATAAAAAATAAGTAAGTTTACTTAAAGGAGGAATTTTAATTATGTCAATGCACACTCGTTTGTTCATTCCCGGTCCTGTTGATGTAGCTACAGATGTACTACTCAAAATGGCTACCCCACAGATTGGACACAGAACTAAAGAAGCTAGTGTACTTCAAAAAAGCATTCATGATAAAATGCAAAAAGTTCTTTACACTGAAAACAGAATTATGTTATCAACTTCTTCAGGAAGTGGTTTCATGGAGGGGGCTATACGTTCTTGCACAAGAAAAAGAGCAGCAGTTTTCTCTGTAGGCGCTTTTGGTGATAGATGGTATAAAATGGCTGTTACTAATAATGTTCCAGCTGATAAATTCTCTCCAGAACCTGGACAACCAACTCTTCCAGCTGAAGTAGAAAAAGCTTTGGCCACAGGATTATATGATGTTGTCACAGTAACTCATAATGAAACATCAGTAGGTATACAAAATCCGGTTGAAGAAATTGGTGAGATTATAAAAGCCTATAATGCTGATAAAGCAGAAGATGAAAAAGTTCTTTATTTAGTTGATGCTGTTAGTTCAGCTGCTGGAGCTAAAATTGAAGTTGATGCTTGTGGTATTGATTGTCTTATCACATCTACGCAAAAAGCATTAGGATTACCAGCTGGATTAGCATTATGTTCTTTTTCCGAAAGAGCTTATAATGCTGCAAAACAAGTTCAAAATAGAGGTCTGTATTTCGATATGGTGGAAATTTATGATACAATTCAAAAGAAAAATCATCAATATCCATCAACACCTTCTTTACCGCACATGTTTGCCTTAGACTATCAATTAGATAGAATAATGATTGAAGGAATTGAAAACCGTTTTGCTAGACATACTGAAATGGCAAAATATGTTAGGGCTTGGGCAAAAAAACATTTTGGATTATTAGTTGCTGATGAAAAATACTGTTCAAATACTCTAACAACAATATTGAAACCAGAAGGTTTTGATTTTAAAGAATTGAACAAAAGATTAGCTATGAGAGGCTATACTGTTTCTGATGGATATGGCGTTATGAAAGATAAAACTTTTAGAATTGCACATATGGCTGATCATACTTTATCTGATATCAGAGGACTATTATTTGAAATCGAAGATATTCTGGGTTTGAAATAATTTAAATTAATATTTAATTTAAGCTGAATAGAACCAGAAAATTTTTTCTGGTTCTATTAAATAATTATAGGAGGAATTACAAATGATTAAAGTTTTAGCTAATGATGGAATAGAAAAAAGTGCCGCAGAGGCTTTGGTGGTTGCTGGTTATGAAGTTGATACAACACATTACGATGGTGCTGATTTAATAGCAAAATTAAAAGAAACAGATGCAATCGTAATCCGTTCTGCAACAAAATTAACTTCTGAAATTTTTGAAAGCATTACTGGGGGTAAATTGAAACTTGCTATAAGAGCCGGTGTTGGTATCGATAACATTGATATACCTGCAGGGAAAAAAGCCGGAGTCAAAGTAACAAATACTCCTGCAGCAAGTAGTGATTCAGTAGCTGAATTAGCATTAGCTCATATGTTTGCTGTTGCAAGACACATTGGAATTTCTAATGTTACTATGAGAGCGGGTAAATGGGAAAAGAAAAATTATGGCGGTGTGGAACTTTCAGGTAAAACACTAGGAATAATTGGATTTGGCCGAATTGCCAGATCTTTAGCTAAAAAGGCACAAGCACTAGGTATGTCTGTAATTTATACAGATTTACTAGGAGCTGTTGATGGGTTTGATGATTATGTATTCATGGCAGAAGATGATGTAATCAAAAATGCTGATTTCATTTCATTGCATATACCTTTTGATAAAGCTAAAGGTGCAACAATTGGAAAAGCACAATTTGAAATAATGAAAGATGGAGCATATTTAATTAATTGCGCTCGTGGTGGAGTAGTTAATGAAGCTGCATTAATTGATGCTTTAAATAGTGGGAAAATTGCTGGAGCAGGTATTGATGTATACGAAAAAGAACCTACTGATAACCTAGCTTTAATTAACAATCCGAAAGTTTCAGTAACACCTCACATTGGTGCTTCAACAAGTGAAGCTCAAAAGAGAATTGGTGCTGAAGTAGTCGAATTAATTAAAAACTTTGAGTTT
>JAGXHX010000007.1 GCA_024635955.1 Bacillota bacterium | reverse complement strand
GAGTTGTATCATTCACTAAACCATAAAGTATTTGCAAGCCTAAGTGTGACATTCCTACCTCATAAACATCAGGAAAACAAAAAGCTATTTGACAAGTTGATTCTTCAAATATCTTTTTAGTACTATTCCATTCTCCACCTATATATCTTCCAGGTTTTTCTACTTCTATAAGTAGTTCATCATATATTATTTTTCTTATATTCATCAAGTCTCCTAAAATATTACTTTCGTTCGTTGCATACTGATATTAATTATAATACCAGATGCTATAAAATTAACTATAAGATTACTACCAGCAGCACTTAAAAATGGTAATGGAATACCAGTTACGGGCATCAAGCTTAAATTCATTCCTATATTTTCAACTATATGAAATAAAAACATGCTAACAAAACCCATTACTACAACATATCCATAATGATCTAAACACTCATAAGCAATAATCAGAGCCTTTACTAGAAATATGAAGTATATAATTAGTATTGCGATAGTACCAATAAATCCAAATTCTTCTCCAATAAGTGAAAATATAAAGTCAGATTCTTTTACAGGTAAAAAATTGACTTGTGTTCCAAGAAGAAAACCTTTTCCACCTAAACCACCTGAACCAATTGCTATAAGCGCTTGTATGATATTATAACCTGCGCCTAGACCATTTTTACCATCCTGATAAGGGTTTAGGAATACTGTAAATCTCTGTATCTGGTATTCAGCCAAAGGTATAGGTACACCAATAGATAAATGTAAAGTTATCCAAATAACAACAACTGCCAACCCTCCAAACAATATTATTGTTATGCGCTTCTTATTTAATGTGGATGCATACATCATTCCAAATATCATTGCAATATATACTAATGCAGTTCCCATATCAGGTTCCATTAATATTAATATAAATGGTAAGAAGGCATAGGCAAATGCTTTAAAAATACTTTTCCAGCTTCCATCATTTTCATAATGTCTATTTAGATAACTACCAAAAGCTAGTACAAATAATATTTTACTAAATTCAGATGGTTGAATACTAAAAGGTCCTATATATATCCAATTTTTAGCTCCATATATTTCAATTCCAAAAATTAGTACTAATACTAAAATTAATATCATCGCAATATATAGAGGCTTTTCTATTTCACTAAATTTATTGTAATCAATTGAGGAAATAATTATAAGTCCAATTATTCCAATCACAACATATATGCCTGTCTTAATAACTAAATTTTCCTTCAATCCTTGTGAAGAAGAAAATGTTAAAGCAAAGCCAATACCTGCTAATAATATTGTTAAAAAAACAAATGTCCAATCAGCTTTTTCCATAAATCCTTGTTCATTTTATTTCCCTTCCAAACTAAAGTATTCATTCATAACAGCCTTGGCTACAGCGGCTGCAGTGCTTGAACTATGCACAGCATATTCAACAACAACTGCAACTGCAATTTCAGGTTTTTCCACTGGTGAGAATCCTACAAACACTCCATGATATTCTTTATTATCTGTAGCTCTTCCTGTTTCTGCAGTTCCCGTTTTTCCTGCAACAGACAAGCCACTACCACTAAATATACTTCTCGCAGTTCCAATTGTCACTACTTGTTTCATTCCTATCTTTACTGTATTAATTTCATCTTCTGTCATTTCAACTTTATTCAAAATAATTGGTTTAACAGTATAAACACTCTTACCATCGGCTGTTGCCATGCTTTTTATCAAAGTTGGTTTATATCTAGTTCCACCATTTGCTAAAGTTGATATATATTCTCCCAACTGAAGAACACTATAATTATTAAGACCTTGTCCAATTGAAACCAGATCAGTATCATGTATATACCAGTCCTTATTTTCCTGATAGTATCTTTCATATTTTGCAATTGCTATATCTTTTTCTTGTTCTAAAATATCAATCTGATCTTTTTTAGAACTAGAAGTTAAAGAATTATCCTGATTAATTTCCACAATTGATTTCGCTGTTTGTTCTGTGATTTTTTTAATCATTCCATCTTTAAAATTATTTTCATAGATTGCTTTTGAATCTTTAGTAGGTAAAAATCCCTTAGTAACACCTTTTAAATCAGTAAAACCAGTATCAACACCAAGTCCGAATTGCATGGCTGTTTTAGATATATTTTCTATGCCTGTTTGTTCAGCAAATGATTGAAAATATGTATTACATGATACTGCTATAGCTGTTGTTAAATTTACAGTTCCATGTACGGCCCAACATTTGATATTATTACGCCAAATACCAGTACAAGTTTCTTCATAATCAGCAGTCAGCCCACTATAATGAAGGCCAGATAAGGCTGTTATCATTTTAAATACTGAGCCAGGAGGATATGCTACTTGAATTACTTTATTTAACATAGGTGCCTTATCATTATTCAAATAGTATTTAACTTCTGCATCTGAAAGACCACCAAGGAAATCATTAGGATTTAAGTCAGGTTTAGATGACATAGCTAAAATTTCACCAGTATTAACATTAAACACTATAGCTGCACCTGCTCCAGCTTGAGGATTTGCCGCTTTTGAAAGGCTTATTTGTTTATCCATTTCATTATCTAATATTTTTTGTAATCTAATATCTATTGTTAAACTAACATTATCACCGGGTACAGATGGATTTTCCGAAGATTTTAAATCGACTGTACGTCCTTGATTATCTACTTCTACAGCTTGTGTACCCTTAGACCCCATTAAACCTTTAATAGTATAACCTTCTTTTTTAAATATCTCCATTGACCTTTCAACGCCAAGTTTGCCTACAGTGTCTGTCAAGGTATATAAATCTTCGTTCCCCTTATATTCCTCTTGACTAATTGCCCCTACATAACCAATTGTATTACCTAATATTGGTCCTAAAGGATAGTATCTGGTAGGAATAATATTAACGGTTGCTGAAGGTAAATATTTTGCTCTCTCATAAAATTTACCAATTATCTCTAAGCCTTGACTTTTATCATATGGTATTTTAATAATCTCTATATCTCCATAAATACCTTTTTTATTTGCAGCATCAATTATTTCTAATATATTTTTTTCATCATATTTAAGTGGTGCCAATAAAATTGCTAGATTATGAATTGTTGTTTCTTTATCAGCAGTTATAGCATTAGTATCAAAGGTTATGGCTGCAATAGGAACACTTGTAGCAAGAATCTTCCCATTAGAATCAAGTATATCTCCTCTTTTAGTAGGCAAGTTTATTAATCTCAAACTATTACTTGCTGATTGGGTTTGATATTTCTTTCCATTGATAATTTGCAGATAAAATAATCTGCTAATTAAAACTGAAAATACAGCCAAAAATAATAATAAATATATATATATATTAGCATGTGAACTTTTCTTTTGTGCCATTAATACTCTCCCTTATAATTATGTAAAACCAAATAACAAATTGGATATATCACTAGTGCTAATAAAAGATTGTAAATACTACCAAATATTGTTGTTTGTAAATAGTCAATATTTAACAAATGACCATTTCCAGCTACAAACAAAATTGCAGCCATTAAAATGTAATAGGTTATAGAACAAGTAAATATTATAATTAATGGTGTTATAATATTTTCTCTGATAATTCTACTTGAATAGGTTTTAACTAAATAAATTGTAAAAATCAGTGCAATAATATTACTACCAATCATTGATCCTATGAATAAATCTTCTAAAAAACCTGCTAATCCAGCATAAATCATAGCTGTTCTATTACTGATAAAAAAAGACATAGAAACAACAATTACTAAAATTATATTGGGATTTGCACTAAAAAATTTTAAACTAGAAAAAAAAGTAGCCTCGATTATTAAAGCGAGGCATATTACTATAAAAAATATGACATGTTTAATTATTTTCATTTATTTCATCCTACTTTTTCACTTCTTCTGAAGTTGCTAGAATTATTTCTTGTTTGATTATTACACCAACAAAATGCAAATCATTAAAATCGGCATATGGGTCTATAATTGCTTTCTTCATTAATCCATCCGAACTATTCACAATTTCCTTAATTTTACCTATCTTTATATTTTTATACCCTAAATCACCTAATCCAGATGTTACTACTTCATAGCCTTCCAATATATTAGCTGTAGAAGGTATTTGGATCATTTGTAATCCACCAAGTCCATTCTCATCACCAATTACTATTCCTGGATATCCAGTTTCAGTTGTAACAACAGTTATTGCCCCATATTTAGGATCAGTTAATAAAGTGATTTCAGCTGTTGAGTTTGTAACGCTTGATATTCTACCAATTAAGCCACTATAATTGATTACTGGCATATTTTCTCTTAATCCACTGTTAAAGCCTTTATTAATTGTAACAGTCCTATACCAGTCTTTTATGCTTCTTCCAATAACTTCTGCATTCACGATTGTTAACTCTTTATGCAATTCTTTAATATCTAGTAATAATCTCAACCCTTCATTTTCTACTTTATATTGAACTAATTCACTATTAACTGATTTCAAGTCAGCTATTTCTGCTTTCAAAGAATCATTTTCTTCTTTAACATTAGTGTAATCTACCAAGCCCTTAAAGAAACTAACAAAGCCATTACTAGCAGAATTAGAAACAGTTTGGACAGGATAGAGCATTTCTTTAAAAAAAGATTCTACTGGTGCAAGCCCGAGTGTATTTGTATTCGTTACTCTAATCATTATTGTTAAAACGATTAAACCGATAATCATCAATATCCTGTTTCTTTTACCTTTATTTATTGAATTATTCTTCATTTTTATCTATCACTACCTAATACTTTCCTCCACATTGCCAAGTTTTCAACTACAATACCCGTGCCTTTGGCAACAGCTAACAATGGATCTTCAGCAACATAGACTGGCATACCAGTCACATCTCTTATTAATCTGTCCAATCCATATAGTTTTGAACCTCCACCAGCAAGCACTATACCTCTGTCAATCAAGTCAGAAGATAATTCAGGTGGTGTATGTTCCAAACAAAATCTTACACATTCAACAATTCTAGCCAAAGGTTCATCAAGAGCATCTCGTACTTCTTCACCAGTAATCTCTATAGTTTTTGGCAATCCTTCTAGTAAATCTCTGCCTCTAACGCTATATCTAGACATTTTTCTTTCAATATCTTCAGGCGTGTCTAAGAAATAAGCACTTCCAAAATTAATTTTGATTTCTTCAGCAGTTCTATCACCAATCAATAAGTTGTATTTTCTTTTCAGAAAATTTATGATAGCTACATCCATAGCATCACCGCCAACTCTTAAAGATTTATCTGTAACAATTCCTCCAAGTGAAATAACAGCTACTTCAGTTGTACCTCCACCAATATCTACAATCATATTACCTGTAGCTTCATCAACAGGAAGCCCAGCTCCTATAGCGGCAGCCATAGGTTCTTTAATTAATTGCACTTCTTTTGCTCCGGCTTGTAAGGCTGCTTCTTTTACAGCTCTTTCCTCAACAGGTGTAACACCTGATGGAACGCCTATAACGACAACAGGTTTAAAAAAACTAAACCTGCCTCTAGCTTTATCAATAAAATATCTTAGCATGGCTTGAGCCACATCAAAATCAGCAATAACTCCATCTTTAAGAGGTCTGATAGCAATGATTTTTTCAGGAGTTCTTCCTATCATTTGTTTTGCTTCTACTCCAACAGCCAATATTTCTTTTGTAACAGTATCAACCGCAACTACAGAAGGTTCTTGCATAACTACGCCTTCTTCTCTTACATAAACAAGAATGTTAGCGGTTCCTAAATCTATACCTAAGTCTTTTACTCCAAAATTAAATCCAAACATATGTCCATCCTCTCAAATATTACAATATATCACCTTAGATTATAACACAAAAAAAGAATGTATAAAAGTTTTAAATCATTTTCTCTTCTTTAAAGCTATAATAACAATTATCACCGATTATAATATGATCAATAACGTCTATGCCTAATAATTGACCGCCACTTTTTATCCTCTTAGTAACTTCAATATCTTCTTTACTTGGAGAGGCATCACCACTAGGATGATTGTGTGCTAATATAATTGCAGCAGCACTTTTATTTATTGCTGATTTGAATAATTCTCTTGGATGTACAATTGATGAATTTAAACTTCCAATTGAAATAGTTTCGATACCTAATATAAAATTTTTAGTATTTAACAACAGTATAATAAAATGTTCTTTGTTTAAACCTCTTAAATTTGTTTCTAATACTATTGATGCATCCTTAGAAGATAATATTTGTTTTTTCTTAATTTTTTCAATAGTACTTCTTCTACCCAATTCAAAAGCAGCCATTACCATAATACTTTTATCTTTACCTATACCTTTAATCTTACATAAATCTTCTACTGTCAATTTACTAATATTCTTTAAAGAACCATATTTATGCAATAAATTTACTGATACATCTAAAGCTGTATGTTCTCTATAACCACATCTAATAATAATTGCCAATACTTCTTGATCTGATAAATTATTCATTCCAACATCCAAGGACCTTTCTCTAGGCCTTAAATATTTTGGCATTTCTTTTATTTTCTTTTTTTCCATAATGAAACCTCCTTTGTTTCTGAAATATTATTTCAACAAAAGAGGTTATAATATTTTTTATTAATTAATAATTTACATTTTCAAAGCCATGTAATAGGATAACATCTCTAAAAACATCGATAAATCAATATTTTTTATTTCCACATTTTCAGGAACGTCAAGCATCACAGGAGCAAAGTTCAATATTGCCTTAATTCCACTTTTCACCATGATATCAGCAACGCTCTGAGCAAACTCTCTAGGTACAACTATTATACCCAGATCAAATCCAACTTCTTTTGCAATTTTTTCAAAGTTATCTATATGCTCTACATAAAGTTCACCATACTTATCACCAATATTTTTCACATCAAAAATACCAGCCATTATAAATCCACGCCTTAAAAAGCCAGGATAGGACACTAATGAACCTCCTAGATGACCAAGTCCTGCAATAGCTACTTTCCAGTTTCTATTCGTCCCAATTATTTTAGATATATTGCTTTTTAATCCCTCTATATTATATCCGATTCCTCTAACACCAAACTCACCAAAATATGCAAGATCTTTTCGAACTTGATCTGGGCTAACACCAGTTAGTGTTGCAATACCTTTTGATGAAATTATTTTTTCTCCTCGATCCAAAGCTTCATTCAAAACTCTTGAATACGAAGATAATCGCATAATTGTAACTTCTGGAATTTTACTTTTCTTCATCTTGACCTCCTAGAATAAGCCTCTTATTTCTTGCAGCATATATATAGAACCTGTTATGCATAAAATATCATTTTCTTCCAAAAGACTAATTCCCTTCTCCATAGCTTCTTTCACATCTTCAATAATATAAATTTCCTTAGAATACTCTTTAAAATATTCACCAACTTTTTTAAAATCATCCGCTCTGGGACTATTGGGTTTCGTCACTATGACTTTATCACCAAATGGGCCTAAATAGTCAATCATTTTCTGTCTTTCCTTGTCTGCTAATATACCTACCATTAAAACCAATTTCCTGTAATTATAGATATCTGTCAATGCTAATGCCAAGTTTTTAGCTCCTTCAAGATTATGTGCAGCATCTAATAATATTCTTTTCCCTTTATAATATATCATTTCAAGTCGTCCAGCCCATTCTACTTTCGCTAAACTAACAACTGCTTTTTTAATATCCAAATCAAAGCCTATTTTTTTTAATACATATATTGCTTCAAGTGCTACACTACCGTTAATAATTTGATGATGACCTACCAATGAATAATCAACTTCTAATTCGTAATCCTTATTTTGAAAAATAAAATTAGATAAACATTCATTGAATTTTTTTTCTAATCCATCAAATTCAATTCCATAACGATAAATGGAAGAACCCGTTATTTTGGTTTTTGTTTCTATTACTTTAAGAACATCTTGATTTGTACTACCCGTTATCACTGGTCTACCTTTTTTTATTATCCCACTTTTCACTTTAGCTATCTCTGTTTCAGTTTCACCTAGATAATCCTTATGATCTATCGACACATTAGTAATTATTGATAAAAGAGGGTCTATTACATTTGTTGAATCTATTTCTCCACCTAGACCAACTTCAATCACTCCAAAATCTATTTTTTCATCACTGAAATATTTAAAACACATAGCAGTCCAAACTTCAAAATTTGTGGGTTCTTCATATCCGCCAGCCTTCATTTCAGTGATTATTATAGAAATTTCAGATAATATTTTTATTAATTTGTCTTCTGGTATCCATTGACTATTTATTTGAATTCTTTCTCTGACATTATATATTTCTGGTGATATAAATTTACCGACCTTATATCCTTGATCTTCTAATACTTTACTTATAGTAACAGTTACAGAACCTTTTCCATTAGTGCCACCAATATGAATTGACTTGAACGTCTTTTCTGGATTATCTAATGCTTCAAGAAGTTTTTCTATTCTTTCTAATCCAGGTTTCCAGCCAAACTTATTTAAATCTTCTAAGTATAGAATTGCTTCTTCAAAATTATTCATTTAAATGTTTTCCAATCTTGCATTTACTGTGGCGAATTTTTCTTTGTACATTTGCAATTTTTCCTTTTCTTTATTAATTACTAAAACAGGTGCTTTTGCAATAAAACCTTCATTGTCTAATTTTTTGTCAATTCTATCAATTTCAGACTGAAGATCTTTTAGTTCTTTTTCAAGACGATTTTTTTCTTCTTTTATATCAACTAGTCCCTCTATTGGAATGAATATTTCAAATGCTTCATTAACTGCCATAGCTGAATTGTCAATTCTATTTTCAGCATACTCCTTTATCATAAGATCAGAACCTTTAGCAAGTGATAAAAAATATTTTGCTCCGCCAACAGCTAATTTTTCATACCCTGATTTAGGATAAATATAAATGGGTATTTTCTTACCAATTGGAACATTCATTTCAGCTCTGATATTTCTAATTTGCCTAATACTATCCATAACTAATTCCATCTCTAATATTTCTTCATGGTAATTATATGTATTTTCTATTTTAGGCCACTTTGCATACATTATAGTTTCACCATCATGAGGTAGATTTTGCCATATTTCTTCAGTTATAAATGGCATGAATGGATGTAATAAAGAAAGTGTTCCTGATAAAATATCAACTAATATTTTCTGAACATTTTGTTTTTCTTCCATAGTACCTTTATATAAAGTATCTTTTATTGCTTCTATATACCAATCACAAAAACTATTTCTGATAAATTCATAAATCATATCAGCAGCAATACCTAGTTCATACTTATCCAAATTTTCTGTTACATTTTTAACAGTTCGGTTATATTCACCAATAATCCATTTATCTGCAAGTGAGTATTCAGATATGTACCTATTAGGATTATAACCATCTAGATTCATCATAACAAAACGTGAAGCATTCCAAATTTTATTACAGAAATTTCTGATTGCTTCTAATCTGTCAGTATGAAAACGAATATCATTTCCTGGTGTATTGCCTGTTACTAGCATATACCTTAACGTATCAGCTCCAAATTCATTAATAAGAACCAATGGATCTATTCCATTACCAAGAGATTTACTCATTTTTCTACCTTGTTCATCAAGTATTAAACCATGAATGAAGATATCATAGAATGGTACTTTATCCATAAATTCAATACCCATAAATAACATTCTTGCAACCCAAAAAAATATAATATCTCTACCCGTTACCAAAACAGATGTAGGATAAAAATGCTCTAACTCATCAGTCTTTTCTGGCCATCCTAATGTTGAAAAAGGCCATAAAGCTGAACTAAACCAAGTATCAAGGACATCAGGATCTTGTTCAATATTTAAAGAATTACACTTAGGACAAGTTTTTACTTCTTTAATATCACAAATCATTTCTCCACATTCTTTGCAATAATAAACAGGTATACGATGACCCCACCATAATTGTCTTGATATACACCAATCTCTAATATTTTCCATCCAGCTTAAATATATTTTAGTAAATCTTTCAGGCACGAATTTAGCTTCCCCTTCCATAACTTTATTTACTGCTGGTTCTGCTAGTGGCTTCATCTTAACAAACCATTGTTTAGAGACTAATGGTTCTATAACAGTCTCACAACGATAACAACAGCCTACAGAGTGACTATAATCCTCAACTTTGACTAGTAATTCTAATTTTTCCAGATCTTTTACAATGACTTCTCGACATTCATAACGGTCCATTCCAAGATATTTTCCTGCATCACCAGTCATTTTACCAACCTTATCAATAACTATAAAGTTTTCCAGGTCATGTCTCATGCTTATTTCAAAATCATTAGGGTCATGGCTTGGTGTTATTTTTACTGCTCCAGTACCAAATTCTTTTTCAACGTATTCATCTTCAATAATTGGAATTTTTCTGCCTATTATTGGTAGAATAAGATTTTTACCAATATATTTACTGTACCTCTCATCACCTTTTGAAACTGCAACTGCAGCATCTCCTAGCATGGTTTCAGGTCTTGTAGTTGCTATAGTAATATAGTCTTCTGAATCTTCAACTTGATATTTTATAAACCATAAATGTCCTTGTTTATCAGAATGTTCAACTTCTATATCCGAAATTGTTGTATGACACTTTGGACACCAATTAACCATATACTCCCCACGGTAAATTAATCCTTTGTCATATAACTGTTTAAACACTTCTTTTACTGCTATAGAACAACCTTCATCCATAGTGAATCGTTCTCTGCTCCAGTCACAACTGCTTCCTAATAGTCTAAGTTGACTAGCTATTCTTTCATGGTATTTTTCTTTCCACTCCCAAACTCTATCTAAAAACTTTTCTCTACCCAAATCGTATTTAGTTAGCCCTTCTTGGTTTTTTAAATCTTCCTCCACCTTAGCTTGTGTTGCTATGCCAGCATGGTCTGTTCCTGGAATCCAAACAGTATTAAAACCATCCATTCTTTTATATCTAACCAATATATCTTGTAATGTATTATCCATAGCATGTCCAAGGTGTAATTGCCCTGTTACATTTGGAGGAGGCATAACAATAGAAAAGGGTTTTTTACTTTTATCTACATCTTGATGAAAGTAACCCTTCTCCTCCCAATATTTATACCATTTTTTTTCTACTGATCCTGGATTGTATTTTGTTTCCACTTCTTTTTCCTCCTCAAATAAAAAACCCGTCTTCCCTCAAAGGGCGACGGATCGCGGTACCACCTTATTTTTTTCTCTTTGCTATAACGGGCTTCTCCGGTTCAAACTACTGATTTTCACTTGAACTGCTCCAAGGCTACCTTCACCTACAATACATAAAAGGTTTCCACCATACCTTTTTCTCTATAATGTTAACTTAGGTTACTCTTCCTATTCCTCACATTTACTATTAGAACTATTTTATTAAATCATGGCTAAATTGTCAATCATTTGAATTTCAAACTTATATCTAAAGCTCTTATAGAATTTGTCAGTGCTCCAATTGATATAAGGTCCACACCGGTATCAGCTACTTTTCTTAAATCTCTGTCACCCATGTTCCCAGAAGCCTCAACTATAGCTTTACCTTTAATTATATCCACGGCAAGTTGCATCTCTTCAAGAGACATATTATCAAGCATAATAATATCAGCTCCACTTGCTAATGCTTCCTTAACCTCTTCGAGATTGCTTGTCTCTACCTCAATTTTCAAGGTGTGAGGGCTGTTTTTCTTAGCTAGTTCTATTGCTGTCTTTATACTTCCCGCTCCTATTATATGATTATCTTTTATCATAATTCCATCATATAATCCAAATCTATGATTATTTCCTCCACCTATTGTAACAGCATATTTTTCCAAGACTCTTAGAAGGGGAGTAGTTTTTCTAGTATCGACTATTTTAGTTGTAAAGCCATCAAGCATATCCACATATTTTCTTGTTACAGTTGCTATACCTGATAAGTGTTGTAAAAAATTTAAAGCCACTCTTTCGCCACTAAGAATACTTATAGTTTTACCCCAAATCATACCAATAATATCACCTTTTTCTAGTATATCTCCATCTTTATAATTAAATTCTATGTTAACATTATTATCTAAAATATTAAAAACTTCTTCAAAAATAGCTCTTCCACATAATATACCTGAGTCTTTGGCTATTAATAAAGCTTCCGCTTCACTATCTATGGGTATACAAATATTTGTGGTTAAATCACCACTGCCTATATCTTCTTTGAGAGCATTTATTATCATATTTCGATATATATACTTTTCCATTTAATCCTCCCTATAATGTGCACCAATACTTACCTTACGTTTTATGGCACTTTTTAAAATTTCCATTGCCACAATACTCATGTTATATACTTCAGCTTTCTCTTTTGTATCTAAAACTACAACCTCAAGTGTATTGTAGATTTTTTTTATTGAATCTAATGCTAGTTGCATTTCTTTTTCATGTCTTATTGCTCCTGCATACTTAGTCATTAATTCCCTAATAACATCTTTCATTGAAGAAACATCTAATTCTAAATTTAATAAATTTTGCTGACTTTCATCAAATATATTCATTTTAAATTTTTCCTTAAATTTTTCTTTAGCTATATCATTAATAACTGAAATTGCTCTTCTAGAAAAAACTAAACATTCCAACATAGAATTAGAAGCTAATCTATTTGCTCCATGAACACCTGTATTTGCGGCTTCACCACAAGAAAACAGCCCGTCTATATTTGTTCTGCCAAATAAATCAGTTGCAATTCCACCCATCATATAATGTTGTACAGGACAAACAGGAATGTACTCCTTGCTTATATCGATACCTTGATTAAGACATTCACCATAAATAGTTGGAAATCTTTTAGATAAAAACCCCTTGGACTTTAAGGTTACATCCAAGTACACAAAGGGAGAATTCGTCTTTTTCATTTCGTTAATTATACATCTGGCAACAATGTCTCTTGGTGCTAAATCTTTCAATTCATGTTTGTCGGCCATAAAGGCTTCCCCATTTATATTTCTTAAGATTCCACCTTCTCCTCTAACCGCTTCCGATATTAAAAAAGATCTGCCTTTTTCACCTTCAATATACAAACCTGTTGGATGAAATTGGACAAGTTCCATATCTTTAACTAATGCGCCAGCTCTCATTGCTGCTACAACACCATCTCCCGTTGCAATCCCAGGATTAGTAGTATGTTCATATATTTGACCACTACCACCAGTACATAAAATAACTTGATTAGCACCAATAAATTCTCTACTGTCTTTATCAGTAATAATTACTCCCTTTACATTATTTTCATCAGTTACTACATCTAATAAAAACTTATTAGGCATAAATTTAATATTTTCTTTAATAGCCACCAATCTAGCTAAAGCTTTTATAGTTTCTCTTCCAGTTCCATCACCATGTGCATGAACAATTCTATTTCTACGATGGCCACCTTCTCTAGTTATCTTTAAATCACCATCTTCATCAAGATCAAAGGGCACATCCCATTCAAGTAATGTTTTTATATCTTTAGGACCTTCTTCTACTAAAACCTTTACAGCTTCAGTATTAACCAAACCTGCCCCAGCAAGCAAAGTGTCATCATAATGATATTGAGGTAAATCACCTTCAGAAATTGCAGCTGCAATACCACCCTGTGCTAACCAGGAATTTGATATATCTATACTTTCCTTAGTAATCAAACAACATGTAAGTTTATCAGATAAATTTAAAGCTGCATATAAACCAGCAACTCCTCCGCCTATTATAACTAAATCAAATCTCAGACCATTATCTTTAATATTTGATAAATTTATATATCTTCTCATTAATTAACACTTACCATTCTTTCTAAAGTTATTCTAGCTTTATCCATAGTATCACTATCAAGCTCAATAACTTCTTCAATATTTTCCAATGCATTTAGCACATCTGAAATTTTAGTTTTTTTCATATTAATGCAACTTAAATGACTAGATAATAAATATGCCTTTTTACCTGTCATAAGTTTATTTATTCTCTCAACTACACCTATTTCAGTGCCAATAATAAATTCACTCTTTTCAGAATTTTCAACAAATTTAATTATTGCAGAGGTACTACCAATAAAATCAGCAGCATCTCTTACTTCTTTTTTACATTCAGGGTGAACTACAACTGGAGCACCCTTATACTTTCGTCTTGCAGTTTCAACTTCATCAGCGTTTACTACATTATGTATTGGACAAAAACCTCTGTAGAAATAAAAGGTCTTATCAGGAACTTGTTCAGCTACATATGCACCCAAATTCCTATCTGGTATAAATATTATTTCATTCGCTTCTAGTGATTTTGCAATTTTAACAGCTGAGGATGAAGTGCAACAAATATCGCAATATGTTTTAGTTTCTGCAGTCGAATTTACATAACACATAACAGCAGCATTTGGATGCTCTTTTTTTAATTTTACTACATCAGCAGGAATAATCATATCAGCCATTAAACATCCAGCATCAGATGAAGGTAAAATAACTGTTTTTCCAGGATTCAATATTTTAGCACTTTCAGCCATAAATCTTACACCACATAATACTATGATTGGTTTTTCTGTTTTTTGAGCAATTTTGGCTAATTCAAAAGAATCCCCAACAAAATCAGCAACTTCTTGTATATCAATAGTTTGATAATAGTGAGCAAGAACTAAAGCGTTCTTTTCTTTTTTTAATTTAATAATTTTTTTTTGAATATCAGTCATAATGGTTCTCCTTATATGTTCAAAGTATCCTCTTTATAATAAATTTTCACGTCTTTTATGAAAGATTGAGTTCCTAGGCATAAAATCAGTGAGTTCTTATCACTTTGTGTTTTAGCATAATCTATTGCACTACTAACCTTATTTATAAATTTTACAGGATATATTTCCCGTGCTTCTATAACTTGATTTTTCGAAAATTTTAGATAATCATTATCTGCATAGGTTAATATAATTTCACATTGGTAATTCTTCAAGACTTCTATTACTCCAAGATAATCTTTATCCTCTGGTATCGCTACAATTGCAATCATTTTTTTATATTCTAGAAAATCAATAATTTCCTTTACCTGATTCATTGATTCTCTTGATATACATCCATCAAGAACAACAAGAGGATTTTTTTCAATAATTTCCATTCTTCCTGGCCATTTTATATTTCCAAGTATTTCTCGCAAAATATTTTCATTAAGTTTTTTATGCATAACATATTCTGTTAATCCAATTGCCAGTGCAGCATTTTCAGCTTGATGTCTTCCTAAAAGCGATAAACATAATTCTTCATATTTACCGTATTTACCATTCACTGAAAATTCCGTTCCTTTATTTGTAAGTCTAATATCATAGGCACTAAAATTTTGATTATAAATATATATGGGTATATTGAATTTCCTAGCTTCATATCTTAAAACTAAGTCTGCATACTTACTTTGTTCAGCGGAAAATACAGCCTTTAAAGGTTTTTTGATCAAACCAGCTTTATGGTGTGCCACCTCATCAATGGTATGTCCTAATGGACCAACATGTTCTAAAAATATTTTATTTATTCCTCCAACAAAACCTTGGATCTGGTTTACATCATCAAATCTTGCACCTCTACCACATTCTATTACATTAAAATCAGTATTGTTTTCGTAAAAATATGACATGGCCATAACAGCTGTTGCTCCTACAGGTCCAATATATTTATGTTTTGGTAATCTATCTTCAATTTCATCATATATAGGTTTTATTTTATCCCCAAGTGTTAATAAATCCGTTTTGGAAATAGCTTTTCCATTTATCCTTATACGTTCTCTATATTCCCTTAAATGCGGACTTGTAAACAGCCCAATTTTATAGCCATGGGCCTCTAAAATCTTTGCTATCATGACTGATAGCGATCCTTTTCCCTTACTACCTGTTATCATAATATTCTTTTGTTTTCTATCAACAGCACCCAGATAATCCAACATTTCTCTAGCTATATTTGGATTTCTAATAAATGTATCTGTGCCACTAGGTATGGTTGTATACCTATTTACATATGAGCTGTATATAAATTCTTCAACTTCTTTAATATTTTTAAACATTATTGCCTCTTATTATAAATTATTTAATAAATTTTTAATTTCTTTTTTATAGTCTTCAACTCCAGGTTGATTAAATGGATCAACTTTCAAAAGATAACATGTCATACTGCAGGCTTTCATGAAAAAATAACTCAAATAGGCTAAACTGTATGGAGAAATTTCTTCAAGTTCAATTAAAATGTTTTTTATATTACCATTTTTATGAGCAATCCTGGTTCCTTCCATAGCTTTTCTATTTATAATATCAATGTCTATTCCTGCTAAGTCATTCAACCCATCAAAATCTACATCAAGTTCATCAAATATTATTTCATTATTTTCATCGGCCCATATAATAGTTTCAAAATGATCTTTCGTACCTTCTTGAATAAACTGCCCTAAAGAGTGGAGATCTCTTGTGTTAATAACACTCATGGGATAAATTCCTTTGCCATCCTTTCCTTCGCTTTCCCCAAATAGTTGTTTTAGCCATTCAAGAAAATAAGTAAATGTTGGATCATATGCTGTAAATATTTCAATTTTTTTATCTTTTTCACATGCTATTCTTCTGGCTATAGCATATTTATATGCTGGGTTATCAAAGTTACGTTTATCAAATATTTTTTTAGCATCCCTGATTCCTTCAATCATTTCATAAGCATCTATTCCCGCTGCACTTAAAGGGAAAAATCCAACTGTTGTAAATATTGAATATCTGCCACCAATATTTCCAGGTATAGCTAAGGTTTGATAACCTTCATCAATTGCGCTTTTCCTAAGATTACCTTTAAACGGATCAGTAGTAACAATAATTCTAGTTTTAGCATCTTCACCATATTTTTTATATAGAAGATCCTTCACTAATCTGAATGCAATTGCTGGTTCTAAGGTTCCCCCAGATTTAGAAATAATATTAATGGCAAAATCTTTATTTTCGAGTTTTTTTAAGACGGTTTTCAAATAGTGTCCTGATATATTATTGCCTAAAAATATAAGTTTTGTTTTCTGTTGACTTATTCTATCCTTAAAAATTTCATAAAAACTTTTAGTTCCTAAAAAAGAACCACCAATTCCAATAACAACTAATGTTTCGAATTTTTGGAATTCAATTCCTAGTTGTATTGCTTTATCTATTTCATCGTTTTGTTTTGTTGTATATTCCATCCACCCTAAATATTCACTATTATAGTTTTTAAGTTTCTCAACTTTATCATGAATTTCTAATACATTTTTTTCATACTTGTTTTTATCAAAATCATAGAAGTCTTTAAAGTCTATTTTAAGCATCTTCTCACCTCGTGTTTATAGCCATATAATTATATCATATTTGATTAATGTGATATATACATAATAAAAAACAAAGGCCATAATGCCTTTGTTTTTAAGCTATTTAGATATTTTTCATATTATAGTAATGTCTAATTGTGCCTTTTTCTTTATAAATTATCCATTTAGCAATAGAATTTGTTCTGTCACCAATTCTTTCAAAATATTTACTAATGAATAAATAGTCAATATATTGATCAACTTGATCAACATTGTTTTCAATCTTGCTTTTTATCCACTTAACCATAGTTTTATAAGCTTGATCCAATCTATCATCATCACCATAAACACCTAATGCAATGTCAACATCATTGGTAGCATAGGCTTTTACTATTCTGCGTACCATATCCATAGTGATATCGAACATTTCTTCAACACCGCCAGGTAATGTTCCTGCATTATGTTTTAGTAACTTTCTAGTTAATTTGGTAATTTGAGCACTATGGTCACAAATTCTTTCAAAATCGCTACTAATCTTTAAAGCAGTTAATAAAAACCTCAAATCTTTTGCTATTGGTTGTTCTCTAATAATAATATTCATGCACTTTTCACTTATTTCAAGTTCCTTAGCATCAATATAATCATCATCGTTATAAATTTGTCTTGCTAATTTTTCATCAAGATTTGTAAGTGCAAGCTTAGTTTTTTCCAAAACCTGAATTGTTCTAGAGCCTAATTCCACAATATCTTGATTAACATCAGTCAATGCCTGGTCAAATGATCCTCTACTCATTATTATACCTCCTTCTTTGGCAGATAAACCCTAAAAGTGGTTCCCTCACCTATAATACTATCTACACTTATATCACCATCAAAAAATTCCAAAATATGTTTGACTATCGCTAGACCTAATCCTGTGCTTTCAGGATCATAACTTCTGCTTTTGTCCACTTTGTAGAACCTTTCAAATATTCTAAATAAATTCTCTTTACTAATACCAATGCCAGTATCAATTACTTCTAAAATTATTCCATCTCCCAATGTTTTACAATTTATTGAAACAGAACCATTTTTAACATTATATTTTATTGCGTTACTAACTAAATTATAGAGCATTGCTTTGAATAATTCTAAATTTCCTTTTATTATATAACTTTCAATCACATTATTAATTAAAACTACACCTTTATTCTCAGCAATAGGTTTATATGCCTCAATAGCTGTTTCAGCAACCATTTTAATATCAATATCTTCATTCAATCTATCAATCTTATTACTTTCGATACTAGATAATTCTAATAAGTCTCCAATTAACATCTCCAACCTTTGACTTTCAATATCAATAATTCCTAAAAATTTTCTTGCAGTTTGTGGTTCATCTATTGCCCCGTCTTTTAATGTTTCTATAAATCCAATTATAGCAGTCAAAGGAGTTTTTAGCTCATGTGATACATTTGATACAAATTCTTTCCTCATGTTTTCTAGCTGATTTAATTTTGTAATATCATTTAGAATTATAAGCTTACCCTTTTGTTTTTCCAAAGGATAAATAGTTAACTTATAGGTCTTATTATCAAAAACTAATTCATTTGTTGTTAAATTATCTTCAGTATGTTTTACAGCATTACTTAATTCGAAATTTTGAGTTTGTAATAATAAATTGCTACCAATAACATTTTCCTGATTTAATCTGAATATTGCTATGGCACTTTTATTAATTAATTTAATATCATCATTTTCATCAATTGCTATAAAGCCATCCTCCATCGTATCAATAGTAGAATATAAATATAACTTTTGTTCTTCTTCTTTTGCTGCATAATCTTCTAAAGTCTTAGTAGTTTCTTTAAAAATATTAGCAATTTTTTTTAATTCTTTCGGTAAACTTTGTATGCCTACTTGAGCTATTGTTTTATGTTTATACGTTCTTCTAATGTATTTTTCCAATATCATCATTGGTTCTATATTGCGTTTGAAGAAAAAGTAGGAAAGTATACCTGAAATGCCTATTGTTAGTAAAATAACCAACATAATAAACCCGATTGAAGATAAAATTAAAACAGTTTTACTAATTAACGGTATTGCAATTATTATAATTTCTCCATCAGATATAAATGCTTTATAAAAAGTAAATTTTTTAATACTTTCTTCATATCTTAGACTTGAACCTTGGTCTGATTTTAAGGCCTCTTTAACTTCTTCTCTTCTTAAAATATTTTTGTCATCTTCAATAGTACTATCAAAACTTGTAATGAGTTTACCTTCTTTATCAATGAATGAAAGCTTACCAATCACATCATATTTATTTATTATATCCTCATTTTTCATACCATGTTTTGTATCATAATTAATTAAAGATACAATTGAAGTCAAGTCGTTTTCTAGTTGTTGATTATAAGTTCTAAAGGATAATAAACCTATTATTCCCATAAAAGCAATAACCAATACAAAGACTGGTATAAAAAAACTAATAAAAAGTCTTCTTTTCATCTCTCACTCCTAACTGATAAATTTATAACCTACACCTCTTACAGTGAGTATATATTTATCTCCTATAATCTTTCTTAAGCTATGTATATGAACATCAACGGTCCTTGTATCACCATAATAATCATAACCCCAGATTTTCTCTAATAATTCATTTCTTGTAAAGACTTTACCCTTACCATTGGCTAACAAGTTTAATAATTCAAATTCTTTCAACGTTAAATCAACATATTCCTCATTTACTCTTACCGTTCTTTTAGCAATATCTATTGAAAGTTTATCAAATTCAATTTCAGCATTTGTTGAAGAAATATTAGTTTTTCTTCTAAGTAGTGCTCTTACTCTTGCCAATAGCTCATTTACTGAAAAAGGTTTATGAATATAATCATCTGCACCTGACTCTAAACCAATTATAGTATCAAATTCTGTAGTTTTAGCAGTTAATAAGATTATTATAATATCAGCGAATCTTTTATCTGCTCTTATTTTTTTACATAAATCTAAGCCATCGAAGTCAGGTAACATTATATCAAGACATACTAAATCAGGTTTTGATATAAGTAAAGCATCTAAAAAATTCTGGCCATTTTCAAAACTCTTAACAAGAAAACTAGCTTTCACTAAATTATATTCGATTAATTCTCTGATATTCATTTCATCGTCAACTACATAAATTAATTCTTTAGACATTTTCACCTCTAACCAAAACGACCGGTTATATATTCTTCCGTTTTCGGATTTTTAGGATTTGTAAAAATTGTATCCGTCAAATCATATTCTATTACTTCACCATTTAAGAAAAATGCAGTTTTATCTGATATTCTAGCACCTTGTTGCATATTATGGGTTACTATTATAAT